>JAJYLR010000004.1 GCA_021787535.1 bacterium | reverse complement strand
TCAAGGGAGTCGACGATTTGTCGATTACGGATAACTCTGTAACTTTCCTTTTTAGAGGCCATTTAAATGACATTATGCGTGAAATTGCCAAGCTGGATCTAGCTAACATTTCCATCGAAGAGCCGGATCTCGAAGAAATCTTCCTGCATTATTACCAGAAGGAGGGCTAGTGAATATCTTTCTCCGCGAGATCCGTGCCTACCGGAAGTCGACCATCATCTGGGCGCTGGCGCTTGCTGCAATTACTATTGTTTTTCTTCTTCTGTACCCGGGGTTTACAAAAGACGTCGAAGCCACCAGAAAGATGCTCTCCGGTATCCCGGCCGCTTATCGAAACGCCCTCGGCCTCTCGCTGGACAATTTCTTCACCATCTTCGGCTTCCTGGGCTATCTCTTTACCTTTGTTCTCTTGGCCGGTGCGGTGCAAGCCATGGGTCTTGGCACCGGCATTATTTCCAAAGAAGACTCCGGCAAAACATCTGATTTTCTGCTTTCCAAACCCGTAACCCGTACAAAGGTCTTGACCGGCAAGCTGTCTGCGGCGCTCACACTTCTTGCCGCAACCAACATCTTCTTTTCCCTCGCCTCATATGCGGCCGCAAGGGCAGTGTCGCAAACCCCATTCTCCGCCAAAACTTTTTTCTTGATCACCGCGACTCTTTTTCTGGTCCAGCTTTTCTTCTGGGCGCTCGGCGCGCTTTTTGCTGTAATTATTCCAAAAATTAAATCCGTTATTGCAGTCACCCTGCCAACGGTTTTTGTTTTTTTCATTATCTCAACTATCGGCGCCATCATCGGCAACGAAAATGTCCGCTATGTCACCCCTTTTAAATTCTACGACTATCAGTACATCATCGCCCACAACACTTACGAATGGAAATATGTCATCATTGAGGCGGTATTTATCATTCTAGCGATTGTCGCGAGTTTTATAATTTACCTTAAAAAAGATGTGAGGGCGGCGTCATGAATGTATTGACTGGCGTCATCCTGAGGGACGAAGGATCCCGATTCTTCTCCGGCAGTTGCCGGATCAGAATGACTACGGCTAAAGGAAAAGCGGAGAAATTATGAATGTACTTTTGAGAGAATTGAAAGCGCACTGGAAGGGAATCCTTTTCTGGTCGCTCGGCATGATTGCGCTTATCGG
Source organism: bacterium (assembly GCA_021787535.1). Lineage (GTDB taxonomy): Bacteria > Patescibacteriota > CPR2 > UBA1875 > JAJYID01 > JAJYID01. The sequence continues at coordinate 59,268 of JAJYLR010000004.1, read as the reverse complement.
CTCTGGCATGGCAAAGTACGACGCTTATCAGTCGACCGGTCAGTCGATAAATCAGCTCATGGCGCAGTTTCCCAAAAGCGTGCAGATAATCTTGGGTATTAGCGGCTTCGACCTGACGACCGCCGCCGGATTTTACGGCTTGCTCTTTATCTATATTGCAATAATGGCGGCCATTCACGCGGCTCTCATCGGTTCTGACATGATCGCCAAAGAAGAGCGCGACAAAACTTCAGAATTTCTCTTTTCTAAGCCAATTTCCCGCGCTAAAGCATTGACCGGCAAGCTTCTGGCTGGACTTGCCATCCTGGCTATTTTCAACTTGGTCACCACTTTGTCGTCGATCTATATGGTTCAATATTTCAACAAAGGCGCCTCGGCCAATCACGACATTCTCTTACTTATGGCGGGGTTGGTATTTCTCCAGATAATCTTCTTTTCAGTCGGCGCGGCGGTTGCCGGCGTAAACAAGCATCAGAAGTCCAGCGCCTCTATCGCTACGAGCGTTCTACTTCTCACCTTCATTTTGTATTTTGTAATTAACTTAAACGACAAGCTCGACTTCTTGAAATATCTCTCGCCTTTCAAATATTTCGAAGCCAAAGATATCATCACAAATGCCAAACTCGACCCATTCTATATGGTTTTGTCTCTAGTAATTACCGTCGTCCTCATCGCCTCCGCCTACTTCACCTACTCGAGGCGGGATTTGAATGTCTAGAATTAAGATTCTTTTATATAACCCTTTTCTTTAGCGTCAACTAACACATCAGCCATGACTCCTTCTAACCAATGTAAGTAATCTTGAATTTGTTTGATTGTTATGATTATGCCACCCACTTTTATAGAATTTATAGAAAAGCAAATTTCAGTTTGCAGTTTTAAGTCTAGTTTTAATTTCCTAGCCCTATCTATCTTTCGTTTATCACTCTCGTCATCAAATTCTTCGCGAGTATCATGCCTTATATGATTACGAACATCGAACCACAAACTGTGATTCATATTTTCGTGGCCATGTCTTGTTGCATATTTTGCAAGTGTTGATAAATCCTCAAATAAAGTTGATGTTTCGTGAATACATTCAATCACACCGATGGTTGGGCTTCCCTGGAGTTTTTGGGCTGCTTTGCGATATCTTTCTATTTGATTTTTAGCTCCTACTAAATATGGTAATGCAAGCGTGTATCTTAAATAATCAGTTTTTATCTCTTTTTTCGGTTGATCAGATGGTTCTAATTGCTCATCTGAATCTATAACATTAAAACCCTTTTTCGAAACTTTAATACAAAAATTATATTTTTCCATTTTCGCCTCCTTTTTGATCTAATCTAGCACAACGTTAATACAAAGCAAGCTTGATCATTATCTAAATGTCAAAATCCTTTAATATCTACCAAACAAACGGGATGAATTTTGGTATAATGATTTTATGGAGTTGATGCAAATCATTAAAGAATCTGTTGCATACAGTGATAGCAAGGGCGATCAACGGGACTTTTACAATCTTGTTGAATATGCCGCCAAGACACCGAAAGTAAAAGGTCAGCCTCCTTTCTTGGAAATAGGGACCCGCAGGGGCGGATCGGCTCTTGCACTCTTAAAAATCATTGAAAAAATGTATCCGGGTACAGTGTTGGTAACGGTGGATCCTTACGGCAACAAGCCATACGACGGCAAACCCTGGAAATATGGCAGTGATTTCTATACAGAGATGAAGGACCTTTTGTCCGGCTATGAAAATCACATTCATTACCACATGACCTCAGAGGATTTCATTAAGATTATGGACACTGTTCACTATTGGTTCCAAGGCAAGGAACATGATTTTTCTAAATTTAGCTTTATTTTTCTGGATGGAAGCCATCTGCCGGAGACCGTGACTTTTGAGTATAAAAATCTGTTTCCACGTCTCATTAAGAACGGCTTTATGGTCATAGATAATACTGATTTTTATGAAAAGCGTGTCCAGAGGTTTTTTAACAAGGAAATCAGTGGTGATTTTGAGGTAATAAATACCAAAGATCAGACGATTATCAAAAAGCTAAGGTAGATTCTACCAAACAAACGGAATGAGTTTTTTGGTGCGGTGCTGGTGGTATTCTTGCGAAAAACAGAACACGTGGGGTGTTCTGTTTTTCGTTTGTCCTCTCCTAGAAAATGTGAGCGAGGATCCAGATGACTCCTGCGAGGGTTAGCAAGAAGATACTCAGTCCCACGGGCGAGCCCCAACTGAACCACGAGCCCCACGAACGCCAATGTTTCATGGCCTCACTGTGGTGCTTCGCGTATTGCTCCATTTCCTCAGGTGTATGTTTTGCCATAGCGACTCCTTATTTAGTTAATAATGAGCCTCTGTGCTTGCGTATGCCAGCGGCAACTTGTCCTTTAAGGCGAAGGGTTGCCACTTCTCTGGACTTATATACTGCGTCCATTATACAGTAGAAAAGGGTTAAGGGGTAGGTTATTCCTTTCTTTTCAATCCTAAAACTGCCAGAACTGAGAGGACTATGGCGAAGCCGAGGAGAATGAGAACATGCGGCCAGACATACGAGATGCTCCAGCCGCGAAGGAGTACATCACGGATGCCGTCGATTGACCAGGTCGGCGGAAGGATGTACGAGAAAGGTTTGAGCCAGTTCGGGAGGGACTGGACGGGTACGAAGATGCCCGATAGCAGAAACACCGGAAATATGATAAATGGCAGAAACTGGACCGCCTGGCTTTCGCGCTTGGCGGCAGCCGAGATGAGAACACCGATCACTTGGGCGTCTATGGCGGTCAAAATGATGAGGAGTCCTGCCAGAAACACCGAGCCGACGACCAAGATGTGATAGACGAAGTAAGCGACTGCCAGAAGCAGGATGCCCTGGATAGCGGCGATGGCGCCAAAGGCGAGTTCATACCCTATGACTATTTCCGCTTCAGTAACCGGCGTAGACTTTAGCCGGTCCAGCGTGCCGCTTGAGCGTTCGCCGACAAAGGCCAAAAGGGTGAGAAGAGTGGTGAATACCGTAATGGCAAAAACCATGATGCCGGCCACGAAGTAGTCGAGGTAGCGGGCATCTTTTGCCTTCGGGAAAGCATAGTCGGTCTGAAATGTGACTGGCGAGGCATTTTGCTTAGACACAAGCTTCTGTCCCGCTTCGGCAAGCGACTGGGTGACGGCGGCGGCCAGCTGTTCGTCGGTGGTGTCAATAAATATCTGCACTTTAGTACCCTTCGGCGGCAGGACTTTGCCGGGTCCGAGGATTTGCGGCTGGGTATTTTCCGAAAAATCGCTCGGGAAGATGATGGCAGCCGTTTTCTTGCCATCTGTGACCTGGTTTTTGGCGTCATTTGCATCGGTAGAGTTTTGAATATTAAGCGTGGTGTGGTCGATGTTGTCAATGAACTGCTGGGCCAGCTTGCCGCTGTCGCCATTTACAACCAGAACCGGCACATGCTCCGGCTTGGTGCCGAAGACGAAGCCGAAGATAAGCATCGCCATGACCGGCGCCAGAAGCATGAGTGCTAGAGTGCGCGGATCGTGCCTCACGGAGAGAAACTGTTTCCTGGCGATGGCGAGAGTGCGGCCGATATTCATTTGTCGCCTCCCTTCCGCGTCAGCTTTAGGAATGCTTCCTCCAGATTCTCAGACTTTGTTTTTTGGATAATTTCCTTCGGCGCGCCTTGGCTGATAATTTTGCCCTGATTGATTAAGGCCACTTCCTCGCAACGGGAAGCTTCGTCCATATAATGGGTAGTAATTAAGATTGTCGTGCCGTCGGCCTGCATTTCGGCAAATCTCGCCCAGAAAGTAGCCCGAAGCTCGGGATCAACGCCGACCGTCGGCTCGTCCAGGATGAGGAGCTTCGGCTTGGGCAGAAGCGCGGCGGCCAGAGATGCCCGGTGCTTCATCCCGCCGGAAAGGTTAGCGACGATGGTCGATGATCGCTTTACAAGATCTACAAAACCGAGCAAATCATTTATACGATCTGTCAGTTCTTTTCTCGGAATGTTATAGAGCCGACCGAAAAGCTCGAGGTTTTCCTTGACGGTCAGCTCGTTGTAGAGAGCCGTTTCCTGCGGCATGTAGCCGATCAGTTTGTGGAGTTCGCGCTTTTCTTTCTGCGGATTTAAGCCCTCGACCAGTACTTCGCCGGCGGTCGGGGCGAGAAGCCCGGCCAGAATCTTGATCATGGTCGTCTTGCCGGAGCCGTTCGGGCCGATCAGGCCGTAGACTTTGCCCTCCGGGATCTTAAGTGTGGCGCCATCGAGCGCCCGTACCTCTTTCGAGTAGTCTTTGATGAGATCTTTGACTTCAACCGCATATTTCATAAGTAAATTATAGCACAAACTTGATCTCAGGACATTCTCACATTCCTACAAGAATCAACATATCTCACTGAGTGAGTTATTTTAAATTGTTGAATAGTTGTTCAAACGACGAAACGTTTGGTAGAGCTGGACTTACTACGTTTTGAGCAGGTGGTGCGGTAACGGTCACCGGCTTGTAACCGAGTTTCATCTCCGTTGTGCCACCAGGACTTCCCGCAACAAGCTTACGCAGTTGATACTCTTTCGTGTCGAACCAAATATATTGGTTTACCATACCGCTTTCTGATACTTTATATTCAAAGCACATGAGATTATTGTCGCAGGGTTCTTTTCCCATTTTTGTAAACCGGTCATTTTGTAAAGAATCCATGAAATTGAAATTGCTTGACGGGTCCATTACATTAGATGGGATTTTAGAGTCGGTTGGAATTTTGAAGCCAATCGGAAATTTTACCCAGAACATGTTGCTGCCCTGCATATAAGTGTTGCCATTGTATTCTATAATATTTAATTCCAGAGGTTGCTGTTCTTGCCATTTCATATTCATTGAGATATTGCCATTCTTATCCCGCTTGTAAATATTGGTAAATGTTAGACCATTACTTTTTGCAGTGATTGTGGCTGAGTAAGGGATTTTTTGAATTGGATTAGCTTGTATCCAGGATTCAAAGCGGCATAAATCTGGATCATGAAATTTATCCAGACACTGGTCTTCCGGGCTGGAATTTTTGAGAGTATTTTGAGTTTGAGCCGCAGAATTTTTTATATCAGATTTTTTAGAACCCTTTTTGCCGGGGATTTTCCATAAAAGTAGCCCAGCTATAATTGCTGCGATAACTGCTATATTTGCAGCAATTATAATTATAATGGTTGTAATTCTTTTTAATGAAACTTTCTTCACATTATGCATATCAGGATCAAGTCGTGTAATTTGATTTTTTTGTTTTTCCATATGTATTTTTAAAAGAATATATGATTATGCTATACTCTGGCGATTATGTCTGTCAAGAGAAAGGGTATGATAAAGGTTCGGTTAAGTTTCATCACTAAAAACATGCTGACCTTTGAAATGAAGGCCAGCATGTATCGCAAAGTTGATTTTAGAGCTTACTGTCCGACTGGAGCGGTTGGGGCTGTCGGAACTGTCATTTCCTGAACCGGAGACGGCGCGGAAATAGTAACCGGCTCATAGCTCATTTTCATATCCATGGCTCCGCCGGCGCCGAAATTCGGCGTAGAAAACTCTCTCATTTTGAAGTCTTTGGTATCGAACCATACATATTGGTCGCCCATGCCATTTTCCGTAATCTTGTATTTGTAACATGTCAGGTTGCCGCAGGGTTCGGTACCCATCTTGGTAAACTGGGTATTTAGGATAGAATCCATAAAGCTGAGACTGCTTGATGGGCTATCCTGGGTTTGCGGCTTTGAACTGGACGGATATTTCTCCCAGACGTTTCCCTGTTGCATATAGGTGCTGCCGCCGTATTCGACTGTATTAAACTCCCCCGGCTGGCCGCCGCCGCTCATGGTCATCGAAGTATTTCCTTTGCCGTCCTGTTTAAAGACGATGGTTGAAGTCTGGCCGTTCGCCGTTTCGGTCATTGTGCCGGTATAGGCCATTTTATCTATCGGGTTAAGCGATGACCAAGCCTCGAAGTGACAGAGATTTGCATCGTGATACTTAGCCAGACATTGGGTCTCGAGCGTTGACTCCTGAGCCGCTTTTTTGACTGAATTTACCGGATTTAAGGCGCTATTTTTGCCGCCCAGCATCCAGAAAAGCAGCCCGGCGATAACAAGCACAGCCACAATTGCCGCGATAATGATAATAGTTTTCTTTGACGACCCCTTGCTCGCGCCGCTTTGTGCCGGTGCAGCTTCCGGAGCCGTTTGATTTTCTTGTTCTTCCATTTTTCACCCTCCTATTAGATTCAAATTATACGCTTATGCTAAACCCAAAGAAATATGCTGTCAAGAGCGAAGCAAGCTCCTTTTTTGAATAAAGAGCCGACCCCTGCTACAATAAACTTATGCAAGTGTTCTCCGTAACAGCCCAGAAAGAAAAATATCACAGTTTAAATACAGATGAAGCTAGCCAAAGATTAAAGGAATTCGGATCAAACGAGATCGAACAAAAAGGTGCCGGATACCTTCAGAAATTTGTGAAGTGGTTCATTTCTCCCATCTCCATTATGCTCTTTGGTGCCGCGGTTTTGTCGATGGTGCTCGGTAAAGTTTTTGACTTTTACTTTATAATTTTTCTGGCGCTTTTAAATATCTTTGTTGGTTTCTGGCATGAGAAAAAAGCAGACAGTGCCATCAAAAAGCTCCAAGACAGTCTGGCGGTTCAGGTTAAAGTGGAGCGAAACGGCAGGTGGCAGGAGCTGGATTCGCGCGATATTGTGCCGGACGACATTATTCGGCTTGGCATAGGCGATATCGTTCCCGCCGACGTCAAAGTTTTGGAAGCAAAGAACCTCAGTGTAAACGAGTCCGTTTTGACCGGCGAGTCGCTGCCGAGTGAGAAAAAAAAGGGGGATAAATGCTTTGCCGGATCTTTTGTGGCTACAGGATTCGCCATCTGCCAAGTGACAAGTACCGGCAAACACACCTACTTTGGCAAAACGCTAATTACTGTCGAAAAAGCTTCCAAAAGGAGCTTGCTCGAGAAGGATATTTTGAGCATATCCAAATACTTGGCCGCCTTAAGCTTAGCTGCGGTTTTGGTCTTAAGCGTCGTCTTTTTGCTTGAGCAAAAACCCATATTAGAGCTTTTGGAGCTCGACCTGAGTCTTGTAATTGCGGGCATCCCTATCTCTCTTCCGACTGTGATGACCTTAATAATCTCAATCGGCATTGTATATCTGACCAAGAAAAAAGCTATTACCAGAAAAGTAGCATCTCTCGAAAATCTCGCCAATGTTAACCTGCTTCTAACCGATAAAACAGGCACTTTGACCAGAAACGAGATCAATCTTGTAAGGATTATTCCCAAAGGAAAATTCAAAGAAAAGAATATTTTGGAGTTTGCCTATCTGGCAAACTACAACGCCGAGGGGCCGATTCGAGATGCGATTTTTAAAGAAGTCAAAGAGTCCGGCGCCGATATCACAAACTATCAGATAGCAGACTTCACGCCGTATGACTCTGACAGAAAAAGAAGCACGGCTAAGGTCAAGTTCCGTGACGGTGTCCGCACAATATCAATCGGCGCTCCGCAAGTTATTTTAAAATTCTGCAAGCTAAGCGCCAAACAAAATAAAGGCGAGTTAAAGGAAATCGAGAAATTGGCTGAGGACGGCTATAAATCGCTTCTAGTAGCGGTAAAAAATGGCAATAGCGAAAAAGACATGGCGCTTGCCGGCATTATCCTTTTCTCCGACATTTTGCGAAGCGACTCCAAGGAAGTCTTAGACTTCATGCATGAGCAAGGCATAGACACGAAACTTATCACCGGCGACAACTTCGCTATCAGTAAGAGAATAGCTCATGAACTGGAACTGCCGGGAAATGTCTGGGGCAAGGAGCAGATCGCCGCCATGGATTTCAAAACGCTTAAAGCGAAAGACTTTGATAGGATTTCGGTTTTTTCTGAAATCCTGCCGCTTGAGAAGTTCAAAATTGTCGAGTTTGCCAAAAAGCACTATATTGTTGCCGTTACCGGCGACGGCGTTAACGATATCCCGCCGGTCGAAGCATCCGATGTCGGCATTGCAGTCAAAAAGGCGGTTGATGCGCTGAAGGGCGCCGCCGATATAGTGATACTTGAAGACGGCATTTCTGTCATAAAAGATGCCATTATCGAGGCGCGAAAGATTTTCTCCCGCCTCTATGCCTATGCGGTTTACAGAATATCGGAAAGCTTCCGCGTCATCTTTAATATCCTTATCATCGGGCTTTTGTACCGCGATTTTCCTCTTCTGCCTATTCAACTGATAATTTTGACGCTTTTAAACGATATCCCCATAGTTTCTCTGGCTTTTAATCGGGTGGAGGCACCGCGAAAACCAGCCAAAGCCACTTCGAAGAAAAAGTTTTTTTTAGGCACGGCCCTCGGCATGGTAGGCCTTGTAAACAGCCTGCTTTTCTTCCTGCTTGCCAAGAATGTTTTCGGAGTCGGCTGGGGCGCCATCCAAACTATGTTTTTCCTTAAGCTGTCCGTTTCCGGCCATATGCTCATCTTTGTCGCTCACACCAAGAAAAGATGGTATAAGTTTTTGCCATCAAAAATCGTCATTATCTCGACCTTTGCCACGCAATTTTTGGCAACCGGACTTGCATACTTCGGGGTTCTCATGCAAAGCATTAACTTAGAAATGATTTTAATCGTCTGGGTATGGGGGCTTTTCTGGATGCAGATAAGCGAGCTTGTGAAAGTGGTCGAGCAAAAACTGGAGAAAAGATTTATTACGAATTAATTAAAACAAATGGCAGAAGCTATAAAAACCATACTAAAAACAGCCAACTAATTGCCCCCGACCTTAAGCGTGATGTGGTCGACAAAATCTGCTGCATTTTCGGTGCATAGCCCTAAATACATAATGTTTCTTTTAGAGTGAGTATTGTTACCAAATAAACGGGATAAGTTTTTTGGTCTGGTGCTGATAAGCAGTGTACTCTTTCGGGAAATGCTTGTTCATGAGCTCTTCTTCCTTTTTTATTCTCTGAATGAAAGATATACCAACCAAGACGGCGCCTATGGCGATGAAACTAAAGTTCACGATCGCGAGAGTGCCGATGCCCATGATCAAGATACCGAGATAGATCGGGTGCCGGATGTACGAATAAAGCCCGGAAGTGACAAGCTCATGATCTTTTTGAAAAGAAACCCGGCCGCTCCAGTTTCGCCCCAGGGAATATCTGGCATAGAGGGCTACGGCCAGGCCGACGGCCAGGACGCCGATGCCGATTTCCTGAATGGGCGTGGGAAAAGTGATGATATTGTGAAATAAAAAACTAAGATACGCGCCGAAAAAATGTCTGAGCAAGATTATGAAGATAATGATGCCGATCAGGATACCGCGAACCCCGCCGACACTGTCGGTTGAGACCATTTCTTCCTTGGGTTTGGCCGAGAATGCGGTCACGGCCCAGAAGCCGAGGAAGATAAGCCAGAAAATGGGGACAATCTTTTCCATGAAGTAATTATAATTCTGTGAGAAATGCTCTACAAGTGAGAATATTTTAGAAAAAAGTACTTGACAAGATGTATACGTATGAATATACTTATAACAATAACATTAAAAAGCTGGGATTTTGGATTCGCTTGCGCCAAAAGATTCGGAATAGGTAGGCAGGCCGCAGTGACAACTAATCCAGCAAGAAGGAGTAAAAATGGCAAACAAGACCATTTATGTATCAGACAAAGACGAAAATGTCTACAAAGAGGCAAAGGAAATTGCCGGAGAGGCATTGTCTAGCGTCATTTCCAAAGCGCTCAGAGAATTCGTCGACCGGTCTAAGGCACTGAAGGGGGAGATGCGTGAGATCAGCGTAGGTGTAGGGTCGAAAGACGCTATGCGCGAGCAGAGATTTATCGGCAACCAAGTCGGCAAGTGGCGAGGATTCTCGCGTGACAAAGAATACTGGCAGACAGCCAAAATTTACGAAACTCAAAAGGGAAGCATGGCCATACATCTTGTAACGGTTTGCAAGGCAAATCTGATTACCAATCCCAAAGATTGGAAGAAAAAAGGTGAATTTCTAGAAGACGTCAGCTCTTCTGAACTTTTGGTCGCCAAAAAATCCAAGGACTTAAAAGACAAGATTTCAGACGATCTTTTGAAAAAAGCCGAGGACGCGCTCAAAAAAGAGGAAAAGAAAGTCGAATATCTCGATATCTAAAAATTGCTTTGAATAAATAATGCCTTTGAGGCATTATTTATTTTACCGCTGCATTAATAATGATTTCGCTTTGAAATAATTTAGCACAAACTATTTCTTTTCTCTAACTTTGCCATCAAAGCAAGACCAGTAGCAAGACGATCTTTTCTTTGTAATGAGAGAAACGCCGAAAGCGATCAGAAGCAAGGGCCAGAAAATTCCCCAAAAGTTTCCCGGCAAAATGCCGAGATTTTGGAGCAGCCAGCCGATTCCTGCCGCGATAATAATACTTGCCAACATAATGATTCCTTTCTATTTAAATTATAGTTTTTCTGAATTCGATATGCAAACATATCTTAAAAAGGCCTTAGAGGGCCTTTTTAATGTTTTATTTATTTTTTCTTGCTAATCTTTTTGGTTCTGGTTGCCGGAAGTTTCTTCGTGATCCTTGCCGACGGTTTTTTGCCGGCCTTTATTTTCACCTGAGTTTTTCTTTCTTCTACCTTAGGGACCTCGATTTTTAATACGCCATCTTCAAACATAGCTTCAGCTTTATCTTTTTTGACATTTGAGGGCAAGCGGACTGTTCTCTCGAAGCTGCCTCTCTGAATTTCTTTGTAGTAGTAGTTTTTGCCCTTTTCTTCCCGGTCTTCCTCGCGGCTGCCGGTGATATGGATATAGTTGTCTTCGACTACGATATCCAGTGTTTCCGGATCAATCCCCGGAAGATTCATCTCAGTGATTATCTTGCCGTTTTTTTCGTAAACATCGGTAGCCAGTGAGCTTGCAAGTGTCGGCACTCTCAAATCCGGGAAATCTTCGGATAAGAATTGCCCTACGTTAAATGGTTTCCATCTGATAATTGCCATAACTAACCTCCTTTCTTTATATTTATTCTATAAACAGAAACAATTGCTAACATTGGTAATATTTACAAATATTGAGTTCACAAATCAGTCAAAATCAGCTATAATATATGGGTTCAGTGAGGGATTAGATAACTAGGTACTTAGGTAAATTCAACCCCTAATTAACTAATTTCCTAAGTAACTGACTCGCCCCGGTAGCTCAACCGGATAGAGCGACAGCCTTCTAAGCTGTAGGTTACAGGTTCGAGTCCTGTCCGGGGCACCAGTGAATAATTAATAATTATCAATGCATAATTCACAAAAATTATTAATTTCGAATTGTGAATTAGTAATTAGTTCTGGGTTGCTAGCTCAATTGGTAGAGCAACTGCCTCTTAAGCAGTAGGTTCTGGGTTCGAGTCCCAGGCAACCCACCAGAAATGAAATGCTCAGGAGGGCTTTTTATTTCTGGGCTGTTTGGGTGCGAGAACCCAGTGAAGGCAGCTAGAAAGAAAATATTCAAACCAATAAATTATATACTTGAAAAGCTGAAATATGGAACTTAAAAAAGTAAAAGAGCCGATGCTCTTCGAGTCCCAGCCGACCCACCAAACTTCGCTCTTCGAGCTTTGCTTGGCAAGTCAAACTTGCTTTTCCTGCTCAATCTTCTCACCAAATTTTATTTCCTTTGGAGTTCTCACTTGGCAAGCCGCTCTAGATAAGAGCGATGCTGGACTGGCAGTTTTTATAAACCGGACGATTGAAATTGGTTCTGGAATATGTATAATGTGACTCAAGGAGTGAAATGCCTGGCATTGTAGAAAAAAACAAGAGTGATATTAAAGCCAAGGTTATTATAACTGCTGTTATAGTTATGGCCGTTGTTGCAGCGGGAGTTATTTTTGTTATACAAAAAGGAGGGGGTGCTGGCAATGCTTTAAATGCCAAGCCTGCTCAGAACAATTCTGTCATTCCTCAAACCAACAGCCAAAGCGGCAGTGAAACTAATGATGCTGGAGCGGTTGGAAAAAACGAGATTAAATTTGATGCCGGTAATTTTGATGCCAAGGTTCTAAACTACAAAGGCGTGGTTTTGGTAGATTTCTATGCTTCGTGGTGCCCGCATTGCAAAAAGATTGCGGGTGATGTGACCGCAGCTTCAGATGCGCTTGTTGGCCAAGCCGAGGTAGGAAAGCTTGACGTAGAGCAAAGCAGCGCAATTACAAAAAAGTATGGTATTGAATCAACTCCGACCTTTATAGTTTTCAAAAACGGCAAAGAGACGGCTCGGGAAGTTGGTGAAAAAACAAAGGACGAGCTTATTTCACTCGTCAAAAATAATCTCTGATTCAAAAAGCAATTATTATTTTTTGTAGATTTCTAATATTTCCTTTACCTTACTTACGACATCCAAAGGCGTCATTTCCGCTTTTACGATATAGTCGGTTGCTCCAAGCTTGTATATTTCTTCCGAAGTAGCTTCATTGCCTAGATTGGTAAGGATTACCACAAGCATATCTTTTTTTACAGGGTCTTGTCTTATAGATCTTAATACTTCGAGCCCGTTAACTTTAGGCATCATGATATCCAATAAGGTCATATCCGGTGTAAACGTTTTCAGTTTATCAAGCGCTTCTTGGCCATCCTCGGCGACATGTACATCAAAACCTTCGAATTCAAACTTGCGCTTGTACATCTCGACAAGCTGGATGTCATCTTCGGCAAGTAGAATTTTATATGCCATTTTTCAAGCTTTATTAATCAGATTTTATTTTATCTTTTGGCAGAATCTTTGTCAAACTGGTCTCTGTACTTATATTGAATATCCGGTTGCTTTTTTCTCGGGTTACCCATAAAATTGAACAAGATGAAAAAATAGGGAAAAAATTGGCGGAAAATATTAATCCAAACGGCTTTGAAAACCGGGATTCTGACAAGGAATCTGGGGATATAAAAAAGTTTAGGATGAGCAAAAAACAATTTGACGCTACTCTGGCTACCATCTATGGCACCAAGTCCGTGGATGGTCTAAGAGCAGTGAAAAATCATAATGAAGAGCATATGGTTGATCAGGCGCTCAAAGATCAAGAGGCGTATCTTCTCAGTAAATCAAAAGAAAGAAGAATTTTTAAAAACAAGGATGGCGGCCAAATAATATCTAAAAGTGATGATCAGAAAGACGACCGCCCAGCAATCGGCCAAAAAGAAGCAGATATGATGGAAAGTCGGATGGTAAAATGGAATCCGGAATTTCTTGAACTTGATGGTGATTTGCAATACAAAAACAATAAGCGTAAGATAAAGACAAACAATAAACGTCCGGAAAAGGAGGCAAAAATGCCCGAGAGTAAAGAAAACTTTGTCGGAAATCCCGAAAATTTTCGAGAACCCCTCCCTTATGAGGTCAAGACGCCGACGGAGAAAGAAGCAGAGCTTGATCGGGAAAAAATTGAAAGTCTTCAAAGTGAGAACCGAGATTTAAAAAAGCAGATTGCTGATAAAGACAAGGAAAATGATGTTTTGGCTAAAGAGCTGGCGGAAGCGAAAAGGAAAGTCGATCTTTTAGAAAAAGAAAGGGCAGATAGAGAAGAAGCAGACAGGAGTAAAAAACCAGGTTGGGCGGAGGTGAAGGCCTTGAAAGAAGCGGGTGTCAATGTCGTAGATCATAAAGAGCATTTTGCCCACTGCCTTGAAAATCTGGAGAGCGCGGTTCTTAGCGGCAAAAGCTTAGATGCCCAGACAATCGAAGATATTGGCGAGGTCTTATCTGAAAATGAGAAGAATTTCGAAGAGAGGGATTATAAGAATATTGTTTATAAACTGGAGTCGCTTACCCGATCCCCAGAAGAAGCTAAAACTCAGAGATTGTCTGGTAAGGATTTAGAAAATTTGGAAAAAGAAACTCATGATCAAAGAGTCAATGATTTAGCGGAAAAAATAAAGATGGATCGAAGTAAAGTAACTTGGACTCCGGAAGATTTGCAGTTTTATAAAACACATGCATCCGAAATCGAAAAACGGTTGGATGAGGAAGTCCAGTCTGATCAAAAAAAGAAAAATGGTGATACTGCAAATGAAGAGGAAATTCAACCGAATAACCAAAGAGAAAACCATTATAGGTCGCATTCTAAGGGTGCTGTCGATTTAAGTGGGGCCAAAGAGAAGATTAATGAATCAGAAGAACCTCAAGATCCTACTTCCCAACCTGTAAATTATGCTGCCGAAATGAGAAAGCAGATGGCTAAACATCAGGAACGTTCGAGACAGCAGAGAAATGATTGGTGGAATAAGCCGGTTTTTCATATCTCCCGCCCAAAATTTTTAAAGCGCAATAAAGAAAAATAATTTTTTTGAGCTAACTTATTGCCACTTACTTCTAAAACGGTTCAATAAATCTTTATTTTAAGGCCTGATCTGTAGTTATACCTCACCTGGTTATGTTGAAGCCAGATTTGGTTTCCGTATTATGGCATTATCAAGGAGTACCTGAAGGTTTGGATAAGACAACGTACCTCGAGCATTTTCATACGTCATCCATGCGAGTTTATCGTTTTCATCATTGTTTTGCAGTTTTCCGCCTTTTTCGTGCGCCAAAAAAGTATATTGCTTCACCGTTCCTTCGTTGGATTTATAAACGATTGGAGGCAATTCTTCCAACAGTTCGATATCAAGCCCCGTTTCTTCCATAACCTCTCTTTTAGCAGTTACTTCCGGAGTCTCGCCGGCTTCAATATGCCCCTTAGGAAATGACCAATCGTTAAATCCCCGGCTCCTATGAGCAAGTAAAACTTTTTTGCTGCCATTTTCTTCCCGGATTATGATCGCTCCGGCTTTTTCTAAATACTCTTTTTTCATATCCCAAATATACCATAAACTTTGTTTCTTTTGGTAAAAATGCTATTATTTAAGGGTAAAAATTTGCAATGAAAGCGTTATCAATTATATTTCTTATCATTATCAGCCCGCTTGTTTATTTGGTGCTTTTTGGTCTGGCTTTTAAGTTTACTATCTTTAATCCTCAGTTTGTGAAAAAAGAGCTGAGGGATAATCACGCTTACACAATTATCTATAATAATTTCCCGGAAATAGGAGCGCAGATAGTCGGCGGAGGCGAAAAGGACGCTGGCGGTGCGCCGGCTGCTCAGGCGGATAACTCAAATCCTTTCAGCCAAGCCGACACCATAGCTTTTGCCAAAAACATCCTCACGCCCCAGCTTATGCAAAGCCAGAGCGAATCTTTCATTGATAGCGTCTGGCCATGGCTTTTTTCCGGCAAAAAGCTAGTCCCGATTGCAACAGGCGGCTTAAAAACCAATATCTATAACGGTGTGATGGATCAGTTTAGGGCCAAATATAATGCTCTGCCTGTTTGCCGATACGCTGCTCAGTTCAATACCGCCCTAAATACTTGCCGGCCGGCCGGCGTCAGCTTTGATGACCTTGTAAAGCAAGTCCAAATGCAGAAATTTGGCAATACCACGACTCCGCTTTTTGCCGTAAATAATATTCCGGATAACTTTGACTTGGGCAGCTTTGCCGCGGCAAATCCTAAACTTGGTAATAATTATCAGAAGGTTGCCGGTGTTCAAGACTGGATCAGCCCGATAACCAAAAATTTCTACTTTTTGCCGGCCATTCTTTTCATTATTCTCGTACTTTTGGCCCGTCTTTTTGCCGGCGCATGGAAAAAGACGCCTATGGTGTTCGGCATTTACCTCTTTATCTTAGCGGGGATTTTCTACGTTTTGGGCCTTCTTGCCAATAAATTGGTTTTGCCGCAGCTTATCGGCTTTGCCGACAAAAAAATCACCGTGCTGCCGAATATCAAAAGCCAGCTTCTAATGCCGCTAGCCAGAGATGTTGCGGCGAAAGTAGGCGCTATGCAGTTTGAAATTTTTGCGTCCGCCGCTATTTTTAGTGTTCTGCTTATAGCCATTTCGATAATCGTTAAAAAAGTCTTGGCAAAGAGAGCGGTGGAAAGTGCCGGCAATGCCGTTTCAGGCGTATCTGGGGAGAAATAAAAAATCAGCCTGTTGGCTGTAACTTTAGTTTGGTTTTAGGGGGCATTTAAGATAGGCCGCTAAAAAACGCCTTATATTTTGATGTTGAGTTAATGGCAAATCTTACTTGTTTTTCAGGTCTTCAGAAACTGCTTGGCCGAGAGCCGTGATACAGAAATATCTTGCAGGTCTATCATCCAGGATTTTCAGATAATCCTGTCGCTCGAGTCGCAGGATGCTTTTTTCGAGCTCATCATTCGCGCATTTTATGCCGTCTCTAGCAAGCGCCTCTTTAATGCCGGACAATGTCTTCGGCTCTTCCATGAGAGCCTCCAGTATCATTGCCCCGATTTTTTTCGTGCCCATTTGACCTCCGGCGGTTAAACAATATTTCCACCTCCCGAAACTCTGTAGGCACCCCCGTACACCTGTTGAAGAATCTCAACACATATTTTTTTAGCCGAAATGAGATTCTTGCGCAGGATCGAAAAAAGAGAGCTAAAAAGCTCTCTTTGTTTCTAAAATTTTGTTTTAAGAAACAAATCTTCTGAAAATTTGCGTATAATCAGAAACAGTTTCATATTTTTCCTTTGTTTAGCAATCATTATAAGCATTTTCGAAAATTTGTCAAGGAGAATTTAGAAATATTACTCCTAGCTAACTAAAAAGGTTGACAAAAAAGCAATTTTGACTATAATGAGGGCAATCGGAAGTTGATATAAAGGTTACTCGAAGGGGGTGGCCTTTTATGAACTTGAAAACCCGCGCAACTTGAAAGGAAAAAATAATGCAACTTTTACGGACAGATGTGCCAGTTATTGTAGAGGGACTTTATAAAGAATTAGTGGAAGGTTACCATCTGTATTTCAATCCAGAAAGTTATGGCGGACCGCTCCTCTTGGATGATGAGGCCGAAGAGCTACTACAGTATTGTCATGGCCAATCCTCTGTTTCTGAAATTCAGAGATCAATAAGGGGAGAAAAGGTATTTAGGACTCTGGAAACGATGGCGAAGAATGAAATTGTCAGCATTTCTCTAGAATTTACAGAGTCTCTAAGGGAAAGTGCCAGAAAAGAGCCATCTTTCTCTTGTTGGTTACACTTAACCAATAGTTGTAATTTAGCTTGCAAGTATTGTTACATCCATAAATCGCCGGGCTCAATGTCAAGTATCCAGGGGAAGGAATTGCTCAATAGACTCGTAAAGTCATGTTTACAAAACAATATTGGTAAGCTTGGAATCAAATACGCAGGTGGAGAACCTTTGACGAAATATAGTTTGTTAAAGGATCTTGTGGAGTATAGCGAAAAGATGAGTTGTGATGTCACTATAGACAATATGTTATTAACTAATGGCATATTACTAACCTCAGAAATTGCTGAATTTCTCAAAAGGCATCATTTCCATGTGGGTCTATCCCTTGATGGACTGGAGGAGGCACATGATAGAAGTCGTGTAGATAGAAGAGGCAGAGGCAGTTTCCAAGATGTTCTGAAGGGGCTCAAGATTCTCAAGGATTATCATGTCTCCTTTTCTACCCTTGTTACGGTTTCTGCATCGAGTTTCCGTCAACTCCCCGAATTTACCGAGTTTGCATTGAAAAACGGACTGAGGTTCAGATACTCTCTTGAGAGGGATATCGATACAGGGCACCCCGCCCTCCTTGATTTACAGGATGAACTCGTTGATGTCCTTAATGAATGCTACGATTTAATCGAGGCAAATCTACCTATTAAGGATATTAACAGGATACATAAGTTCTGTGATGTTTCGTTGACTAGGCCGATTAACCGTACTTGTGCTGCTGGCAGCAGTTTTACGGCGATAGATCACAGTGGTAATATGGGGTTGTGCGGATTGGGACTTAGTATTCCATTCGGTGCTCTTGAAGCGGGGGATGATATAATTGCGAAAACCAGAAACAGCAATAATAACTTAAGAAGTATGAAAGGAAGTAATTACGAACTATGTTCCTCATGCTTTTGGAGGAAAAGCTGTGCCGGTGGCTGTCCATTACAAACCTATAAAACATTTGGGAGATATGATATGCCTTCTCCCTATTGTCAAGTATTCAAGGCCGTAATACCCCGGTTGCTTAGGATCAAAGGACTACAGATGCTGAGAGACTCATCAAAAGAATCAAAAAGTGAGGTCTTATCTGTTAATAATATATAAGCTTTCGGATAACATACTCGAATACTTCTCGAATTCAAACTCGACATGACAGGAAGGAGGTAAGGATGCAGATTATATCCGATCAGCTCACAAACTCAAGTCATCTTGGCGATTGTGGCAACCCATCTGGCAGTGAATGCGTCGAATGTACTGATTGCGACTGTCCCGATGGGGACTGCGAAGACAACTAGTCTAAAGGGCTACCTTTTCAAGGTAGCCCTTTTTTCTTCATTGTATTATAATCAATAAATAATGAGTACGATTAGCATAAAAGTTGAACTTAACATTGATAGGGATGCGGGAAATTGGTATGAAGCTTGCAATAAAATCAGCCATGGGACTGATTGGAAGCAGAGAATAAGTGGGGAGTTAAGAGATAAGATAGTTGGGAAGACGAGGGAGGAAGCATACGAGTTTCTATTCCCCTATTTAAAGAGTCTTTATGGGGAAAAAAAGTTGGAGTTGATGCAGATTGAAATGCAGGAATACCTTCAAGAGCTTTCCTCCGAATTCGCTAATCGATTGTCTGATCTTACCAAACATCCCATTGCAAAGAAAAAAATTACTTTATTTATAACCACTTTTCCAAGGTGTCCCTTTTATTTTGATAAAGGGTATATTTGGATACCTGCCACAAGAGACAAAAAAAGATTAGTTAAGGTAATAAGCCATGAGATTCTACATTTTCAATATTTTGCTTATTATGCAGAAGAGGTTATTTGCCAGGTTGACCAGCAAAAATCCGAATGGTTGAGAGAGGCAATGACACCGATACTCAACGATTATTTCGGTGATTTAACGGGGAATTCAGAAAGAACTTATCCGATTTTTGAAGATTTATGGCAGAAACTATCAAAAATATGGAATCAAGACAAAGATTTCGATAAATTTATCGACAAGAGCATAGTCCTGTTAAAAAGTTACGAGCTAAAACACTAAATCCTCTATTAAAATTATACTTCTTGGACAATTTGAGGCATATAATTTTAACATGAATAGTTTATCAGAAGTTATAAAAAATCTTTTGAAAGCAGGGGAAAACGTTGCCTTAATCGGTGAAAGAAATGGCGGCAAAAGTTGATTTGCCTGTTTATTGATTATGAATTTAAAATTTACATTTCTCATTGTAATAATTATATCATGAAATGTTTTGCTAACTATTACCTAGGATAATATTTATGAATCTCTTGAAAGTTCATTTCTTTTTGAGGCTAAAAATGTTAGGATATTAGTGGAGATGAGATAAACACATTGACAAAAACGTCAATATGTTATATTATCTTATATCTAAAGGTCGCACATTGAATTAAATTAACCTTTGGAACTCTGTTAGAGATCAAGGATCCATCAATCCCTATATCGAAGAAGGAGGTGTTCGGTGAACAGTTCGATGACTTCAAATTCCACGGAAGTTGCAGAAATCCCGACAGTGGCAGAAGGCCAAACTGATACAATCGACTCCTCCGGCTTTGAGAATAAGCGTTGGATGTATCTGTTTACTGTACCGTTTGGCTGGGTGTTAACTCTTTGGGTCATGGCAAAGAAATCCTTTTGCTGGACTCTCGGTATTGAGCCGAAAGTTAACACCATCTGGTTTGATGGGCTGGGTTTACAATGTCGAGCGATCAAGGAGGGGGCAGCGTCCTGGAAGGCGTTAGATCTCATCTATAATCACGAATTCGGACAAGGTAGAAGTGTCCGCGGTGCTATAGATGATTTCTGGATTGGAATGTTGAATGCCCAAGCCGTAAGAAATCGTCTAAAGCTGGTCAAACAAGAACTGCGATCAGCGCTTCTCCGGTCTGGCAATCAAGAAGTTCGGTTGCTATCCCTGGCTGCCGGTTCTGCTCAAGCAGTTATTGAGGTTATGGCAGAACTAAAGTCCGAGGGTGTCCTGGTACAAGCCATGCTGCTTGACATTGATCAGACCGCTCTTGACTACTCAGAGATGTTGGCCATGGAGCATGGTGTCCGTGATCAGATCGAGACGGTGAAGGCCAGTGTTGTCCAGGTCAAGCGAGTGGCCAGTGACTTTTCCCCTGATGTGATCGAGATGCTTGGGCTCCTTGACTACATACCACAGGAGAAAGCCATTCGATTGGTAAGTAAGATCTATCAGTCTCTTAAACCGGATGGGATTTTCTTAACGTGCAATATCCGGAGAAATCCGGAGATGCACTTCCTCCGGTGGGTCATTGACTGGGAGATGATCTACAGGACACCAAAAGAGCTCATCGAAGTGGTGACGAAGGCAGGCTTTCAGGATTATCGGCTTGTTTATGAACCTCTTCGAATGCACGGCATTTTGGTCGCCCGGAAGGTATTGCTGTAAGCGCGGGGACTTTGCTATAATAGTAGCAAGTCCCCGTTTTGCTTTTTTAAAGAGCTTATGAATTTATTTACAATATCAGCACTAGTAAATTTTATCACCAGTAGTGTACTTGGCATTTTCGTTATCGCAAAAAGCAGGAATGCAAAAAATACAAGCTTTTTTGCATTCTGTTTATTAGTCGCATTTTGGAGCCTGAATTACTTTTTTTGGCAAATAGCTCGAACAGCAGATTCAGCAATGCTTTCTATCAGAATATTAATGGCTGGAGCTATTTTTATACCTGTTGCCTATCTTCATTTTGTTTATGCTTTCCTTGGTCTACTGAAAAAAAAGAAAATAACTTTAATCTTAAGTTATCTACTATTTTTCGTTTTTTTTCTTACTGATTTTACACCTTATTTTATTGATCATACCGAACAGCTTTTAGGCTTCAAGTTTTGGCCGATTGCTGGACCCGCTTATAGCTTATTTCTTATTGTTTGGTTTTTTTATGTTATTTACTCTACTTATTTACTGCTGAAAGCATTTAGGACGTCTAAGGGAGTTTTTAGATTACAAATAAAATATATTATTCTGGGCATGGTCATCGGCTTTATTGGAGGTTCTACCAATTACCTACTATGGTATAGAATTCCAATACCGCCAGTAACTAATATTTTGGTCTCAGTCTATGTTGGTTCTATTGCATACGCTATTATTAAACATCGGTTAATGGACATTAGACTTATTGTAGCCAAATCAGTCGCCTTCATTATTCTTTTGGCTCTGATTGGCTTTTTCTATACTTTTTCGATGATTTGGTTGGAAAAAATAATCTTTCCAGAAACTGCAGGAACACTAACACCAGATCAAATTATTTTCAGGATTCTCTTAACCCTATTAGTAATTTTTGCCTTTCAGCCGCTGAAAAAGTTTATTACAAAGAAAACTGACCGGATATTTTTCAAGCAATCTTATGATCCGGATCAGCTTCTGGATAAGTTAGCTCACACTATGAGTTCCAGCATAGTTTTGATCGAGCTTTTATATAAAGTGCTCAATATTTTAGTCGAGGAAGTGAAGGTCTCGCGAGGGTTTTTTGTTATTTTAAAGGATGAGAAAACAGTTGATACCACCCAAGGGGTGGGTTACAAAAAAAGCCCCATGGTGGGCTTAAAAGAAATAGAAGCCATCTCTCAGGATGGGCTATGCATTTATGATGAATTTGAGGAGGGATCGAGGATTAAAAATATATTAAAAAAACATGAGGCCTCCGTAGTAATTCCGCTAAAAGCAAATGATAAACTGACGGGCGTGCTTTTTCTCGGTGAGAAGAGTTCGGGAGATATGTTTTCAGGTCAAGATATTAAGATCTTTGAGATTCTCGGTCCGGAAGTCGCCGTGGCTGTTGAAAATGCCAAGTCATATGAGGAAATCCAGCAATTTAACGCTATGCTGACAACAGAAATTAAAAAGGCGACTCATGATCTCGAAAAAGCCAATCAGAACCTGCGCGAACTAGATAAAGCAAAAGATGAATTTATTACCATGGCATCGCATCAGCTTCGAACTCCGCTCACGGCAATAAAAGGGTATCTTTCTATGCTTCTTGAGGGAGATGCCGGTGAAATCAAGGTGGGGCAGTATGAGTTTGTTCAGGAAGCTTATTATGGTGCGACACGCATGGTTTCGCTCATCAATGATCTTCTGAACGTTTCCCGTATGGAAACGGGCCGATTCTTCCTCGAGGTTTCAGAGTTTGATGTCACAAAGACAACTGAGGAGGAAATCAAGCAGCTTGATAAGGCGGTCAAAGATAAGGGACTAAAGCTGGTATTCAACAAATCGTCTAAACATTTAACTCTTTGTGCTGATGAGATGAAAGTCAGACAAGTGATCATGAACTTCATTGATAACGCTATTTATTATACTCTGAACGGCAAAATTACCGTGAAGCTTTATGAAGAGGAGGAGAAGATCTGCTTCGAAGTAACAGATAACGGTATTGGGGTGCCGGCCGAACAGCAAAAACACTTATTTACCAAGTTTTATCGGGCTGAAAATGCCAGAAGCACCCGGCCGGACGGTACCGGGCTTGGACTCTTTATGGCGAAAAAGGTTATAGAAGAGCATCATGGAGAAATTATTTTCCATTCAGTGGAAGGCAAAGGATCAACTTTTGGCTTTAAACTGCCTAAAACAGCGCCAGTGACAAAAAACAGCGTTTCACCATTTGACAAAAATATTCCTCTTGAGACACCTATTAATGAGGCCAAGGAAATAGTGAGCAAGAAAATGAAGGACGATGAGAAACCGGCAGAAAGAGAAAGGGTAGAGGTTAAGTAAGGGAAAATTTTTAGTATCTAATAACGAATTTTCAATAGGGTTCAATTAACAAATTCAAAAATTTAGGTATTGATCACCTGCCTGACGGCAAGGCAGGGAAATTAGAAATTTTTAATTGAACATTTTTTATTGTGTGTTTGCACAATGTTTATGACATAAACTGCGTGTAAAATTACTCCAGAATAATGAAGGAGAAAAAAGATGCAGTTTTATAATGTCAAAAAAAGAGAAAAAGTGGAAATACCGGAGGATCAGCTGAAAAAGAAAGTTTATGATTCAAAAGGCAGGAAGAGATATGCTGTTCGAGCAGTTGATGATGATGGTACAAATCTGACCAGATTTGTTTCCAAAGATGACTATGATGAACTAGACGTGCCCGTAGAAGACTAAAGAATAGAAAAAGACGCTTTGACTGGACAAATTTTGCAGTAAAGCATATCCTTTATCTATGGAGAGTGTGAGTTGGCAAGATGATATTTATCCTGATCCTCAGTCGGACTTAATTGCTTCCGGAATCTATGAAGAGGATGGTTTGCTTGAAGACGGGCGTACTAAAACAATAGTTTCCATCATTGCATTATTTGGCTTTGCGGTCTTTCTCTTCGGCGGAATCTATTCAATTTATGATCTTTACTATGGAACCAAAAACTTATTTGACCCAATTAACTGGGGCTTAATTTTTGCCAATGCTCCCTTGATCTATATTCTAGGTCCTTTAGCTTTTATTATCTCAGCTGGTTTTCTATACCTATTTTTCAAACTGAGAACTTTAACACTTAGAAGTTTGTTTTTTTCGGTAGCATTCCAAGTGATTGCCGGCGATTATATGATAGCATATATCTTGATTAATCAGGCCGCGACCAAAGGACTTGATCTGACCGGTACTGCCGAGGCAGGTTTCCATTTGGTCGATTTTTTAGATATTACCTTTCAGATATTAGTTGTTTTGGTTGTTGCTGCCTTACTTATCATTCCATTTTTCAGCAACAGATTTAATCAAAAAAGGTCTTTAAGTTCTACAAAGCGGATGGGCATTCTGGCCTACTCTATAGTTGCGGTAATCATTTTATCTGTATTTTATGTACCAGGTATGCTTGCTTCTCAGGAAAAACCCTTTGTTGGATTTCAAAAAGCAAAGGATCAGTTTGGCAACGACCCTGTGGTATTGAATATTCCCAGTTATACGGAGGCAGCTTTTATTATGGGAGACAAGAGTAATGTAAATCTTAAGGTTTTTAGCTTACGCTATTTATCGAAAGAAGATTTTTGGAATATGAAAAAATGGATTACAGTTAATGAAGTATATGTTGGCAATAATATTCCCGATAGTTCGCAAATTGCAACAAAAAATGAGGATAGTAGGACAGGGGTTGCCTTCTATAAAAACGGCTACGCTGTTGTCATCTGGGGGGAAAGCGGCGTCTCTAAAGATACTTTATTACAAATTGCAAAATCTGCTCAGTAGGCCAAATTTATTTATTAAAAAGACTCAAAAATGAGTCTTTTTAATTGCTGAGCGAGTCTATAAGCCGGGTTCTGTTCAACCAACATTACATTGGAATCGATGACCATCTATCTATGCGTCCGGACCGCAGTTTTCAGTGCGAGCAACACCTTTCTAAGAAAGAGCCACGCCTTGCTTTCGCAAAGCTAAGACACGTTTTAGGAAAACTTTGGCCCACCGGACTTGCACCAGGTAAGGTTTACCTCCATTTGTTGTCGCCAACAAATGCTGTGAGCTCTTACCTCACTCTTTTCACCCTTACCCCGATTGCTCGGGGCGGTATTGTTTCTGTGGCACTGGCTCGGGCCTTTCGACCGGTCACATTTCGTGACTACCATGCTCTTGGGTGTCCGGACTTTCCTCCCCAAAGGGCGATCATCCGACTCACTCAGCACAAATCAATATATCATAAATCTTAGCACAAATCAAGCATATTTTCCTTGAATTCGGCCATAATTTCTGCTATAATTTCCTAGTACTTCACATTAAATTTTGCATTTATAATTGTGAATTGTTAATTAAATTAATGGCCCCATCGTCTAGTGGTCAGGACGTCAGGTTTTCATCCTGGAAACAGGGGTTCGATTCCCCTTGGGGCTACCAAATCATTCTTACTCGAACCTGGGTTGAGTAAGAGGCCGAAAAGATTAGTGTAATGAAGCTCACTGATCTTTTTGTCTTTTATGAGGATCTTCTTGAAGAATGCCTGATTAAATTTGCGTCTGACGTCGGGCTTGGCTTTTAGAAAAGCCTTGTGGCACTTTGAAGCCATTTCCAGTGCGAGCGTGATTGTTTCCTTAATCTCGTCATCCCCGTCCTTGAGAACTTCCAGCCTTCTTTGACAATCCTCTATTTCTCCACTGATCCTGTCTTGTTCCTGTTTTAGGAGTTCCAGAGGTATAGCCCCGGCTTGATATGCGTGTAATGTGCTTAGTCTTTCATTCGCAAGCTTCGACATTCTGCGGGTGATGAACTGTTGCTCATTGATGGTATTGGATTGTCTTTTCAACAGTTCCTGCTCAAACCAGTCCGTCAGCCTGTTTTTGACCTTCTCAGGAAGCTGGATTTTTTTATAGCGGTTTTCTATCAGTTTTTCGAGCTCATCATCTCGAATGTATTTTTGCTTACAGCCGTTTCCTCTCTTCTGTCCCAAGCAATAGAAATACACGTGGCCTTTGGCGAGGTCGGATGACATCCTCGATCCGCATTCGCCACAGAAAATGGAGCCCCTGAGATGATGAGGATGCTTCCGTCTTCGTTCGCCTGCGATATTCCTCACCTTGATAATCTCCTGGACACGATCCCACTGGTCTTTGGAAACAAGCGGCGTATGAATGCCTTGAGTTTCGATCCCATTCCAGCGGATTGTACCCTTGTAAAACGGATTTTGAAGCATTCTTGCCAAAAGTGATTTGTGGACTTTCCCTGGCGCTTGTTTCGCAGTGCCCCTGCTCCGAAATCCGAGTTTGTACATCTTCTCTTCCAACTTAATGAGGCCATGGTCACCCGTCGCGTAAAGGGCGAACAACTCCCTCACAAATGGCGCTCTTTCTTCATCGATCTCGATTGTTCTAAGCAGGCGGCCGTTCATCGGTGTTTGAACGTTCAGATATCCAAGCGGTGCTCTGCCTGCCCAACCGCCCTGTTTAGTTTTTTGCGTCATCCCTTTTTTGGTTTCCGCTCCCAAATTGGCGGAGTAGAACTCAGCCATGAGCGCGTGTATACCCTCTACGAGCCTTCCTGAGGCGTTGTCCTCAAAATGTTCGACCACCGAGACCAAAGAACAGTCTGCCTTCGTGAGAATCGCTTTGATGGCGACGTGATCTTCCATTTTTCGGGACAGACGGTCAATTTTATGGACGATGACGGCTTGGATATCTTTGTGCTTAGCGATCCGCCCGAGCATTTCCTGAAGCTGTGGGCGTTGGGAACTTCTTGCTGATTCCCCGCGATCAATATACTCATCAACGAGTTTCCAACCCTTTTCCTTGATGTATTTGACGCAGGCTTCGCGCTGAGCGGGAATAGAATAACCCTCTTTGCTGTCAGCCTTCTGTGCCTGTTCTTTGGTTGATACTCGAAGATAAATAACACAGTTCATTATTAACCCACCCTTGCGCCCGCGCCGCTTTTTAGTTCCCTTTCAAAATTAGCCCAGACCATGAGCCGTAGCCGAACCAGTTCCTCGCGAACCTGAAAATATTCGGCTATCTCGTGAGTCTTGCTTCTGTTTGAGATAAATGCGGACAGCTCTGAGAGAGGCATGAGCAGACAGGCGGCGAAGACGTTGGCCTGCTTCTCATGGTAGTTTCCGAAAGAGTAAATCCGCTTTTGCATAGCGAGATGGTTTCCGGCGTGAAAGAGATGATGCCCGATGGCGTGAGCCACGAGTTCGCGCTTTTCCGTGACAGGCAAGGCATCCTGAATGACGATCGTCTTTCCGAAGTAATACTCCTTCATCCTGCCGGTCAGCTTGTCGTTATAGACTACGGAAAGACCTAGACCGTCTGCGACTTGCTCCAGATCGGTCCCGAACTCCGCGTGTATTTGATTTGCTCTTTCGATTACTCTTTTCATGATCTTTTTTTCCTCGGGTGACGCGAATGGATGACGTCCTCGAATGACCTGATCAGCGAGGCTTTTTCCTCGCGCGTCATATTGGGGACTTCCTTGAACATGAGCGTGAAAGCCGGGTCGTCAAGCCCGAGTTCCTCGAGCTTGTATTCCAAAAGCAGGTCGTCCATCTGCTCGGGGGTGAGGCCGAGGACTTCGCCCCACTTGTAGAGCTTCTCGCCCTGGGGAATGAACTTGCCCCTCTCTGCTTCGGAGATATAACTGTTGGTCTTGTAGCCGAGAGCTTCCCTGATTTTGTCCTGGGAAATGCCCCTCTCATGCCTGATTTGCTTTAATTTCTCGCCAAAATGCTTGGCCATAACATCATATCCTTACACTATTTGTTTACTAATATAAAACAGAAGCGTCACCCAGGCAATACCTTTTTTATACACATCCTGTGGATAACATTCCTCTTGACCTCTATCATATTATTACGATATTCTTGTAAGGTATATAGCAGAGAGGGCCTTTAACGGGAAGCCAATCCCGTTTCTTTTTCCCCGGCTATATCGTAAGTATATGATATTTAAGGTTCAGAGAGGCAAAAGTGATCAAGGAAGTATTCCCAAAGAAGATTAACAAAAGGAGCGTCCAGTTCGAGTTTCAGCGACTGGTGGACGCCTTCCTTGACCTTGCCGAGGACGAGCTGTCGAAGAAAAAAGCCGCGGCGGGCACACCCACCCATGTCGCCGATGCCGGCGAAAGATATCAAAAGCCCCTTACAATGCCTCTTACTCTTAATAGTAAGACCCGATAGTAAGACCCAAAAACCTTGAAAACCACCAGGGAAATTAACCGACTTGCAGGGCATTTAGCCCGTTTAAGTCGGCGCCGTCTGTCTTCGTTTGTAGGGCAAAACGAAGCCCGACTCCCCGCCCCTCGACTTGCAGCTACCCTCGTTCCTTCGTCTCGTCGGCGAGGCGCGGGGAGTCTGGCTTATCAGCCAGACGGCGCTCCCTATCGGTCGCTTAATTTCCCTGGTGTAAAAACTTGAAAGGCAAAGAAATGAAAACAGCAAGAAACAACCGAATAGCTCCCATGAGACTGACAGCACGAGATGTTAGCATTATCTTGAGCGTTTACGAGAACCGCTTTTTGAAGCGTGACCAAATACAGCGCCTGCATTTTGCCGATGCTTCCAGGATCGCCTGCACACTCAGGATCAAGAAACTCTACGAGCATAAATTCCTGGACCGGTTCGAGAAGCCGGTGATCCGAGGGAACGGAAGCCAGCAGATGATTTACGCCCTCAACCGGCGCGGAGCTGACGTGGTGGCGGCAACGCTAGAGATTGACCGCCACAAGGTCAAATGGAATCGGGCCAACAACTACGTTGAGTTTCTGTTCCTCGAACACACACTTGGAATTTCTGAGTTTCGCGTTTGCCTCGATGTCGCGCTTGCCGACAGGTCGGAAGAGCTGATTTTCTACCAGCGAGGCGACCGCTCGCACCTGAGGCGAATCAACATGACCGGCGCAAAGAAGAAGTATTTCGTGGTCGCCCCCGATGCCTTCTTCGGAATTGAGAGCGGTCGGGGCAAGCACGTCTTCTTTCTTGAAGTGGACATGGGAACGGAACCGCTGTCGAGGTTTGCCGAGAAAATTGTCGCCTACAAGAGATATTGGAAATCACATCAGTACACCGAAGAATACGGATTTAATCACTTTCGCGTCCTCACGGTCGCGGAAAGCGAAAGACGCCTGATCAATCTGATAAAGGCGACAGGGAAAGCAGGGGGACAGAGAATGTTTCTGTTTACCACCTTCGGAACAATCCACGCTCAAAGCCCCCTGGGAAGCATTTGGCTTTCTCCCACCACGAGTTCACCAACCTCAATGTTGGAATAGGCCCGCCAGGGCTTGAGCCTTCGGAGCAGATCCCAAAAGGACAAGGCTCAGTTTCTGAAAACTTACCGCGCACCTTTCAATTTTAGGTAGGTATTGCCCTTCACCGGCTTCGGAAGGTCCGGCTCAGGTTGCGGGTAAGCGTCCCTGAGCCGGGCTGAAGGCTCAAAGTACCTCACCAATCCCACCAATCGCGTTTCCAACCCACCCTTGGCTTTTGCATGCCATAAATCAAAGGAGGAAGAAATGACTTTTGAATTATTGAAGGTCAAAGAAATTGCCACCGGTGAGCCGATCAGGTCACCGCAGGACGTGGCCAAATTCGTTCGGGAGAATATGGAAGAAGAAGCGCTCGCAGACCGCGAATGCTTCTGGATTCTTCACCTGAACGCCCGCAACCAGGTCATCGAGAAGGAGCTGACTGCCATGGGTTCGGTGAATTCATGCCTAGTCAGACCTGCAGATGTCATGCGAAAAGCAGTAATCAATGGCACAGTGGCCATCATTGCTGTTCACAATCACCCGAGTGGCAACGATGAGCCAAGCATGGAAGACTGGAAACTTACCGATCGGCTCAAGAAATCGTCGGAAATCTTGGGCATTGAGCTACTTGATTCGGTCGTAATCGCGGCGGGAGGGAAGGTTCAGAGCATTACGCGCTAATGCGCACAAGGCACAGCATAAAAAGCTGTGCCTTTTTCTTGCCAAACAGAATATACTTGACATACTATAATACTTGTGTTATTATAAGCTAATCCTCGCACAACCCTTGTGCTTGGATTCCCACCTGCACCTTAATCAATCCCAACTGGAAGGAGTATCCATGTCAAACAGTGACTGGAAGAACTTGTTCATCGTTGCCTGTATAACGATGTTCTTCTCGTGGCTCATATTAGGGCTCTTCTGGCTCGCAACGGATAGCCGGAATAACCCCAGGGTAGAGTGGACAAAAACCGTCCACAACGGCGATTTGTTTATCGTCAAGACAACGCCAGACCGCGGATTCTCTGGTGACCATGTTGAGTTTTTCCTGACTGATCAAGCGTGCCAGAATCCGAATAACTCCTATCTGTTCAACTGGGGGTCACGCTGGATCCATCTGAGCTGTAAAGAAGGTGGCAGCAGGTACACGGACGACGACAATACGCTGAACCTGCCAGATGATATCCAGTTCATGAAGCAGGGTGATATGCCCAGCACTAATCTTAACTAAGCGCCTGAGTTATCTGCCTTGCGAGGAGCCGACGTTCGAACCGTCGGCTTTTCTCATTGGAAATAATTTGTTTTCCGGCATATAATTCAGATTCCTAAAAGCCTTCTACGTCGAAGACATGGATACAGCTGAAACATCATTGGGAATTAACGGCAATAAGTTGTATCAAAAACGAGCTCGGCTAGCCTTGCCTATACTTGTTCGTCAAGCCAAGGCTGATACTATTATCTCCTATCAGGATTTGGCGGAAGAAATAAACATGCCAAATGCAAGAAATCTGAATTATCCGCTAGGATCCATTGGTACATCACTTAAGGAACTCAGTGAAAAATGGGGGGAAGCAATACCCCAAATCCAGTGTATCGTCGTAAATCAACATACTGGATTACCAGGCGAAGGCATTGGATGGTTTATAAGCGATATAAACGAATTTAAGAAGCTCAACCGGAAACAACAGAAAGTACTGGTTGATGCTGAATTAGCCAATATATTTGCTTATCCGAAATGGGACCTAGTTTTAAAAACCCTTGGTCTCAAGCCAGCACCTATTTCTGAAAGCATTATAAAGAAAGTTCGGACTGCGGCAACGACCAAGGCAAGGGGTGGGGAAGGACCACAACATCGGAAGTTGAAGAATTTCATAAAATCCCATCCGGCTTGTGTTGGAATCAATTTAAAAAATATAGTATCGGAAACTGAGAAAGACCTGCCCTCTGGTGATTCAATCGATGTCTCTTTCGAAAACAAGAATGTTTGGATCGGTGTTGAGGTAAAGTCAGAAATATCTAATGAAACAGATATTCTCAGAGGGCTTTACCAATGTGTGAAATATCAAGCAGTAATGGAATCGTATCTTTTTGTGTCTAATTCACAGAAGGACGTAGAAGTTATATTAGCTTTAGGATGCGGTCTTCCTAGAGAATTAATTTCGGTCAGAAATTCACTTGGTATAAAAGTAATTGAGAATGTCAAATAATTTGGAGAACATTCTGTTCCAATGGAGAAGGCTTGGGAATTTTCAAGAAAAAACAAAAAAAAAGATATACCTTCATCATCTCCACAGGCTGAAGGCATAATGGATATCGAAAGCCTAATGGAAATAAGAGATAAAAGATTAACTATTTCTACACAACAGCTGGAAGAGCAGAAGATAGAACGGGGGCAGGAAGCAGAATTTCAGGCTGAGGTTACCCGTTTGCTTAAGGATTTTTTCGAAAAATTGGAAATGCTGGGCATTGAAATGGAGGGATTCATTATTCATGCCGGAGTTTGGGACGAGCAAGAAGATACGGACAGTTACCGAGTTTATAGAAGTGGGATAAAACGATTTGGTGTAAATGACGATCGGTCGAGTCGCCTTGGCTCAGACAATGGATATACGACAAGAGCTGAATTTAGCAACCAGTTAGGATGGCACTATGAATCGGATGGATTAAGGTACCCAAATACCTGGGGAGATGATCCATTCCAGCATCTAATATATGAACTCAATAAAATTTTGAAGGAGTTCGCATAGGAGATCTTTTTCCTTAATCACGATGTTCAATTCTCTTAAACTCGGAATGACTTTTGATGATGCCGACGAAATCGTCGGTTTTTATTTGCCCGAGGAGGACAGATCGACTCACGTTTACGTCCTGGGCAGTTCCGGCGTTGGCAAATCCAAAGGACTTGCGACCTGGATTCTCGACGACATTTTCAACGGAAATGGGTGCGGAGTTATTGATCCTCACGGCGACCTCATTAACGACATCGTTGGAAATCTTGGCGATTTTAGAAACGTTACTTTAGTTGAGATGACCGATCCGGCCAATATCATTGGTTTTAACCCACTTGAAGTTCAACCAGGCATTGATCCTTATACTCAAATGCTTGAGCTGGTTGAGGTTTTCAGGAAGATATGGAATCTCTCAGAAGACAAGACGCCTCGGCTAATAGAGATTTTGCGGAATTCTGTTTTGACCCTCATCGAAGCGGGTGGAACGATGTTAGACATCGAACCGCTTCTTACAAACGATAGTTTCCGCAAAGAGAAAATGAAGTATGTCTCTTATGAGGGAGTAGATCATTTCTGGCATGACAGATTTGAGAGATGGTCTGAAGCAGACAGAATCTCTAACGTTGAATCAACTCTCAACAAAGTTTCTTCATTTACCAGCGACCCGAGAATACGCCTTATGCTTTCTGCCAAGAAGTCAACCATAGATTTCAGGCAGATCATGGACAAAGAACAAACGGTTCTTATTAACCTGGCTAAAGGAGTACTCAGAACTAACAGCTTCCTGCTCGGTGCGCTCTTCGTCGCCAAAATTCAAATGGCGGCCATGTCGAGAGTAGATCTTCCACCATCAGAGAGAAAACCTTTTTATCTTTATGTTGACGAGTTTCAGAACTATGCAACGCTGAGTTTTGCTGAGATTATGAGCGAGGCCAGGAAATATGGCTTATCGTTAGTTCTTGCTCATCAAAGCCTTGTCCAGCTAGATCAGCAACTAAGGGATATTATTCTCGGCAACGCCAAGAATTTCGTCATTTACAGATGCGACAGACAGGACGCTGAACTGATCATAAAATATATGAAGGAATACGACCCGTGGGATGTTAAGGACAGACACGAAATGTCATATACCTACTTCACAAAAGACGAACAAAGAGAACAAGGTATAAGCGAGCTGATGGACATGGACATCCAGGTTGCCATTTTAAAAACCAAGGGCAAAAACTCGATGATGTTTCGGACTTTCGACCTGGATGAAAGCTCCCACCTCGAAGGAAATCTAGCGACGCTTCGACAGATCAACAAGAATTCAGGCAAGACCCTCAGTTTGGCTAAGCTGGACGAAGATGTTACATTTCCTGCCTCGAAAGCATCTGAACCGGAAGAGCCATATAAATTTTTTGATTAAAGCGCACCCAGCTTTCCGCTGGACGGCCTGATTCCCTTCGTCCTGTCCATATTGAACTTGTCCATGAGGTCTCCGGCGGCTTCCTTGGCACAGTCAATCGTCATTGAGGCAAAGCCGATGAGCTTGTTATGGTCATGGACGAAAACGTTGTGAAACAGCCGGAAAAACAGCCAACCGACCATTGGGATTGCATAAAGAAAATCGCCTCTTCTGTAAAGAACGTAATGAAGGAAGAGGTCATCGCCAGTTGTGTCATAGGCGATGTAGCTCGAATAAGTCGGACTGTGTATGATTCTTAATGCAGGGCCTTCTTTGCTGGCCAGTTTGAAATAGATTCTCTCATGGCGTAAATCTGTATTTCGACTGGCGAATTCTTTTTCAGCCATTTCCAAATATTCCTCACCGGCTTCTTTCTTCCCCGGAAGATAGGCGCCCCATCTCTGAACGACGTTTTCCTCTTTTGGCCTACTGCTCATTCTGAGCACGGCAATTACGACCAGGGCGATAATCAAGATCACGAAAAACGAGGTAAAAGACATGGGGCTGTTCCCTTCCTTTCACTATTTGGAGCAGAAACGAACTAGAAGATGAGCTTTTGGGCTAAAAGCGATATGATTAGTCGGCCAGATCGCTTTCAAGACCAAGATAGTCAGATTGGCCCATCAAACGGATAATCTATCATCGGGCCTGATTTTCTGTCAAAGAATAATGGCAAGCAAAGCAAAGAAAGAAAAAGATCCGTCCGTTGTCAGTTATACGATGTCGCGTATACGGGGCCGAGATACCTCGATTGAGTTGAGATTGAGGAAGGCACTTTGGGCCGAGGGCTTCCGATATAGGAAGAATTATCGGGGCTGTAAAGGAACCCCGGATATCGTTTTCATTGGCCCCAGGGTCGCAGTCTTTTGTGACAGCACTTTCTGGCACGGCCTTGATTGGTCGGAAAAGAAGAAGAAGATTAAAACCAACCGGGATTTTTGGATTAAGAAGATTGAAAGGAATATGGCCAGGGACAAGAAAGTGAACGAAGAGCTTTCAAACAATGGCTGGCTTGTATTAAGGTTTTCTGATAATGAGATCAATAAAGAACTTGAATTTTGTGTGGCAAAAGTTAAAGAGGCAATCGCCTCCCGATTAACTAACAAATAAAAATATTTTTATCAACTAATTTTTAAGGTATATTAGGGGAGAAGAAATAAGGAACGAAAGGAGTAAATGCCTGATCCAAGACTAGACGGCTTCCAAGTCCCAGATGAGCATCTAATCGAGGGGCAAGATGATAACATCGAGCAATTTTTTGTCGTTGTATGCTCGAACGTCTCTGGAATTGGACCAGCCACGGCGGGCGCAATCGCGGTGGATTTTGAACATGACCTTCAGGCCTTTTTGCAAGCTGATAAAGAGCGTTTTGCGAGGATCAAGAAAACTTCCGGGGCTCCTTTATTGCGGGAAGCTCAAATTGATGACCTGCTAACAGCTAAAGAGCCAATACCCAAAGGCAGGCCAATTGAAGAAGCTTGGGTTTTTTACTTGGGCCGGAAGTTCCTTCAGGAACAAGCAATAATGGTTGAAGGCTTATCCCTAGATAACTTCGATATTAACCCGCTGTTAGCTAAAGCTCTCACTCTCGATACACCTGGCAAGGTGATTGCATTCAATGTTTATCAGACAGTGACGCGTTCAGTGGTCACATCCTGGGGCAATGCAGTCGAGACAATGGCTAAGTACTCGGGGTGTAAAGACAACGACGTCGCCATTGAAGGCCAGACTGGCACTAATTTTGACCTGATCAAATCACTCGGCGAAACAGATTACTATATTCAGGTAAAAAGTGGGCCAAATACCATGAATGTAGGTATGGTCACCAGTCTCAACCGAGCAATTGAACGGATTGAGAGGGATAGGGACAATGTCGAAGGAATCCTCGGCATGACATATGGGAAACGAGAAAGGATCTCAAACCAGATTACGGCAAACCTCAGGGACGCTGATACCAAAATGAAGATTGGCAGGGAATTTTGGGACTTCATCAGTGAGCGGGAAAATTACCACAAGGTTCTATTTTCACTACTTGAAGCTTCTTCTTCGGGGATACTTTCTGAAAGCTTTATTGACCTTATAGAGAATAAGATAATTGAGTTGGTCGAACAGTGGGAAGCGAAATCACCGAGCGGTTCAATCGACGACATGTTGGAGAATTATATCTAATGCGAAAAAAGCTAAAAGCTTTATCTCTATTTTCAGGTGCAATGGGACTCGATCTTGGGCTAGAGGCATCCGGTTTTGAAATTCTTGCGTGCGTGGAGAACGACAAACATTGTATTAACACGATTACTACGAACCGGCCAAAAGTAAGAATTTACGACGATATTGGACAAACAGAACCCTCCAAGATACTTAGCGATCTGCGAATGAAGAAAGGCAGTATTGATTTGGTCGCAGGTGGGCCGCCATGCCAAGCGTTTAGTACGGCGGGAAGAAGAAGAAGCTTGGAAGACTTCCGCGGTAATCTGATAATCCGTTATTTGGAATTTATAAAGGAAATAAAGCCGAAGTATTTTATCCTTGAAAATGTTAGAGGTCTGTTGTCTGCGAAGTTAGCTAATACTCCTCCTGAATTCGGTGACTACGGCCTTATCGAAGATTTACCTGGCAGTGTAGTGTGGTTTCTCACCGAGGAATTCAAAAAATTGGGATATAAAGTTTCATTTAGTCTATTTGACGCATCATTGTATGGAGTGCCACAAAGAAGGGAACGGGTAATCATATTTGGCGCCCTAGACGGCGATGAGATCGAGATACCTCAACCAACAACAGCCCTAAACCTCAGAACCTTCCGGGACGCTGTGGGCGATATTCAGGATAGGCACCATGACTACTTGCCTTTAAGCAAGAGACAGACCAAATATCTCGCGTTTATAAAAGCAGGGCAGTACTGGAAACATTTACCGAAACATTTGCATGAGGAGGCAATGGGTAAGTCTTATAGATTGGGGGGAGGAAAAACTGGTTTCTATCGCCGGCTTTCGTGGGATAAACCATCACCTACTCTCGTCACTCATCCAACGATGCCTGCAACGCTTTTAGCCCATCCCGAGGAAATGCGCCCCCTGAGTGTTCAGGAATATGCTCGAATTCAGATGTTTCCTGATGATTGGAAGTTCTCAGGAAACCTAACCAACATCTACAAACAAATTGGAAACGCAGTTCCCGTTGGCCTAGGCGTTATGGCAGGCGAGGCGATCTTTCGCCATAAACAACAAACACAGAAAGCGGCCTCAACTCTCAAGACATCGCGATACAACCGGACTTCCCACATCGAATTTTTACTTGATTTCCGAAACTCCTATATCAAACAACCCCAACCAGCTTTGTTCTTAAAGTAAAAAAAGACCGCCAAAAGGCGGTCTTTTCCGTAGTGGAAACAGTGACAATGGGGTTCGAAAAGCTTACCATG
Organism: bacterium; assembly: GCA_021787535.1. Taxonomy (GTDB): domain Bacteria; phylum Patescibacteriota; class CPR2; order UBA1875; family JAJYID01; genus JAJYID01. Next base: position 22,906 of record JAJYLR010000004.1, on the reverse strand, counting down.
TCTTGCACTGATTTCAATAATACTTTGGTTGTATCTATGCTCAGCAGAAGTCGTATACATTTCCTGCGGACCATTTTCAGGAATGCAGCCCAATCCAAAACACATCCAGAGAATGTTGTCATTTAGATGTTACGGCACAAACAAAATAATGGTAAAATAGCAACTAAATAAAGATGGTAGAAATATGTCAACACTGACCAATATTGACAAGATTAAATTAGAGAAGCTCTTAGGTATGTCTAGTGGATATGTATTGGATTTTAATAATCAATCCTTTGGTGAGTTTATTTATGATAGCGTTGGGGTTGACATTTGGGATGATAAATACGATTACAGCAGTGGCTCCAAGGCCAATAGATTACGTGCCCTATGGTCAATAGAACCGGATAGCATTGTAGGCAAAGTATTAAAGGATTTATTGGAATGCTGGCGGACGGAAACCTTACTAAGCGACCAAGAAGTGAAAAATAATGAGGAAGCCTTATATGAGGAATGCTTAAAGATTGCCACACGCATTTCCGGTGAAACCCAGGTTGAAGAAGGGGTGACAGAAGACGAGTTCATAAAGAAGGAATTCAAAGAAGTGTCAGTCAGCTCCCTAAAGCTAAATGGAGCAATCACGGACATACTCAATCAGCGCCTTCAAGAAATAAAGAAATGTTTGAATTCGAAAGCTTCCCTTGCTTGCATCTTCCTATGTGGAAGCACTCTTGAGGGTATCTTGCTCGGCGTAGCATTAAACCATCCTCGTAAGTTTAATCAAGCTAAGGCAAGCCCAAGAAAAGAAGGGAAGGTTTTACAGTTTCATGAATGGACGCTCAGTAATTTTATAGACGTGGCTAAGGAAACAGAGATAATTAATGAGGATGTAAGAAAATTTAGTCATGTATTGCGAGACTTCCGCAATTACATACATCCGTATCAGCAAGCAAGCCACAAGTTTAATCCGGACGAGCATACAGCGAAGTTGTGCTGGCAGGTCTTAAAATTGGCAATCTATCAAGTTGCCAAAAACCAATAGATATTTATGAAAAAGCATTCAAACAATTTGACTATCTTGGTGAGAAATAGGTTCGTGATATTCGGAATATTTTTCTCCCTTTTTGTTGCGTTGCAACTTTTATTCTATGGCGAAATCTTGCCAAGCACGGAAATGAAGGACCTATGGTTCTATTCAGGCATTTTTATGGTGCTATTTTCATTGCTATTTATTGAACCGTTCTATACTTCTCCCAAAAACGTGATAACTAACGTTATACCACTTCTGTTGGTGCTCCTCGCGATTCAAAGCTCATTTGAAAATGGAAAGATATGGGTCGGAGCGATTGTGGCGTTAGTTTTGCTTCTGGTGACGTCAATAATTGCCCTCTCGCTTGATGACAAAGATAAAAGTCCGGAACATTGGAAGAACAAAACGTCAACTAGTTTGAAGAACGTTGTTGTTATTTTCGGTCAGGGTAGAGTACTTTATTCTGCTGTTTTTCTATATTTTATAGTCACTTTCTATTCACTGCAGGACTTTTATTCGTTGTCGTTCTTTGTCTTGTGGTTCTTCATTCTCACCATAAATCCAAAAAAAATTCATGGGAAGTTTTCGGTACTGACGCGGCAGGACAATAAGAATCAAATCGGAGAAATCTTCGGGGTGCAATCGAAAAGGATATTTCTAGTAAAACTCTTCGAAGATAGGAAGAATATCAAGAAGTACGATATGGTCAAATTTAGATATTCCATGCAGGATGCCGATGACCTTGTGATTACCGGTATAGTTTTTGATACCTATCTTCTGAATCAGGAAAAATGGGCAAAAATCCTCCAATTATCTAACCCTAAGAAAGAAATTACGAAGCTGGAAAAGAATATCGTTTATAAAATTACCGAAACCTCGGAAATTAATGAAACCAGTAAGCAATTAAAGCTTGATGACCTTGTAGGGGTAATTATCGAGGGATCGACCATCGGAAACATCAAGTTCGAGTACTCTAAGAAGAAAGATGACCTGCAGGAAGGGGACTTACTTGAACTAAGAGTTGCAAATAAGACGCTCTATTATCAAGTAATAAGCGGCAGTACGGAAAAAGAGAAACTTGAAGCCATGAACGAATCCAGCTTCATCGAGGGAGAGGCAATACAATTAGGAGAATGGCAAAATGATATGTTGTCATTCCAAAAGTTCGGATGGGTCCCTTCAATAAATACCGCGCTGTTCAAAGCAAATACATCAAAAATCTCTGTAGGCAAATTTTCGTATCCTTTATACGAAATTGGCACCATTCCTGGAACGTCTTTACCATCAGTCATGAATTTGAGTGAGGCAGTGAGCCATCACTTAGCATTACTGGGTGTGACAGGTTCGGGAAAAACCTTTTTGGCCCATGAAATCGTGAAGAAACTGAGTTGCGATACGAAAATCATTTGCGTTGATTTAACTGGAGAGTGGAAGGACATCTTGTCCGATTTATCTCCGGAACCACTTATAAAACCTGAGGCTCTCCCAGTGGTCGAAGAAAAAATTGCTAAAAAAGAGGCTGCTGGGAAGAAATCGGCCGAAGTGCTTAAGTACAAGAGGCAAATCCAGGAGAAGCTAAACGAACATATAGAGGCGTTCGCAAGTTCTAAAAACAACATAGCAATCTTTGAACTACCCGATTTATCCAACACATCTTTCGTTCTAGAATTTACTCAATTGTTTCTGGAAGGAATTTTCATATATGCAAAACAAAATCAGAAGAGGAAGTTTTGTATTGTTCTTGAGGAGGCACACACTGTTGTTCCCGAGACTTCATTTTTGGGCGACTTAGGGGATTATTCTAGCAATAAAGGACTGGTAAGCAAGATAGGACAGATTGCCCTTCAGGGCAGAAAGTATGGCGTTGGTTTCTTAGTAATTGCTCAAAGAACAGCAAATGTTTCGAAAACGGTTCTTACTCAGTGCAATACTGTGATTTGCTTTCAGGCGTTTGATGAAACAAGCTTTACGTTCTTAGGTAATTACGTCGGAAAAGACATGGTTAAGGCTTTACCAAATCTTAAACAATATCACGCCGTGGTAGCTGGCAAGGCTGTTAAATCTAATATGCCGATGATTATCGATTTATCTAGAGAAACGGACCAAGCAACGAAACTCTTTACCGCTTCCCAAGATGATTTAGAATAAAAAAAAGCTCGGTTAAGCCACTACAGAGTCCACCATTATGACATCAAAATCTTCTTAAACTGCTTCTCAACCCGCTTTAATGCGTAGATGTCCCCGCGTAGATCAAGGTTCGAATACTGTAGCACTTGGTCTACCAAGAAAACATCATTGCTTGACTAAGTTTTTTCTCGCAGATAGAAATTAAATTTTAGAAAAGAGAAGACCGCCCTTGGAGGGGCGGTCTTGTTTTAACGATTTGGGTTTATAAATCGGTGGGTATCACCCGGCGCAGGTCTACTTGTTGGCCTGCTCTTTGTAGGATGAGCCGCAGCAGATCTTTTTACCCATAGTGACGGCCTTGGAAATTGATTCTCCAGTTGGGAGGTTTTCCGTCGTGACCTTGGCCGCGCTGATAAAGTTCTGGCTGCTTGTCATCGTCTGAAGTGTTTTCATCTATATCACCTCCTCCTAGAATACATAGACATTTTTACATTCTCACCTGCTACTACGTGAGTAGCTGTGTCTTCCGATACTTCTGAAGGACGTATCCCGTTATATCCAAAAGTACGTCAGAACACACTTTTGTACCGAGATAACGTGCTTTTCTGCAGCCCCCCTTGCACAGAGGTAAGATAATACATTCGAGACATTCTTCGTCGTCGAATGGAGTTGTGTTCACGAACCTTGCGTATCTTGAAAGGTCTCTTTGGGATGAAAATCCACTACGGACGTTACCGACAGATTCCTTCTTATCCATGCTATGTGAACACATGAACAGGTCGCCGTCCTGGTCAATTAAGAAGGCCTTATCAAAATCACACTCACAGAAGTTGTAGGTGAGTCCCTCATCAAATGAGTTCGTCGTGAAGCCCATTTCTTCCGCAAGCTCATAGAGTGGTAGAAGGTTTGAGATAGGAGATACCCCCTTCATCTTCCTTGAGAACTCCTTCCCGGGGTTTCTTCCGTCGGAATGAGAGTAGACCCATCGGAACAGCAGGACACATTTCTCCTTCATGACGGCGGGTATCTTTTCGAGTAACGCAGATATGCTCTGGTAGTTTTCATCCGTCACATTCACTCGTACACTTGATGCGACATCGGAGTCACTATTCCTGCAGAAACTCGCCATGTTCTCCAGAATAGTGTCGAAAGTTCCCGCGCCCGAGCCCTTGGTGAAACGATAGGCATTGTGGACATCCTTGTCACCATCAAGAGTTACTTGCACACTCTTGATACGTAGCGCCTCAGCTTTCTGGATGAACTTCTCATCCAGCAGTACGCCGTTTGTTACAATATTCGCGGCATACTCAAACCCATACTGTTTTTCCATGCGTAAAATGCTCTCTGTGATGCGCTCGATCGTACCCTTCGAAAGTAGGGGCTCGCCACCAAACCATGACAAGTAAAGATATTTTGCATCCGCGAGCTGTGGCTCAAGCCATGCAAGATAGTTATGTTCGGTTTCTCTGCTCATGAACTTTCCTGTTTTGTTCTCGAAGCAGTACGGACAGTCCAGGTTGCATGCAAGATTCGGTAGTACGGTATGTCGAATAATGCTAGACGAGTAGAGGCTTCTGTTCCATGCAAGCTTGAAATGTGCAAGTTCGTCAAGATCGTCATCGACGACGAACATCTGCTCAGCTAGAAGCTTGAGCAAATTAGATTCGTCTTCGCCTGATACAATAAAACCATTTTTTGCCATACTCGTGAGCATTTTGTGCTCTTTGAGTGAAATCTCGGCGATATTCTTGTACATGGTGTTGTAGAGAACTTTCCCATTGGTCGTGTCTGTTATGATGTTGTAATTCGAGAGTTTCATCCTTACCTCATTCTTTTGTATAATGTAATGTACATTACTGTAAAGTAATTGGTGCACATTATAACTGATTATGTATTGTCTGTCAATTCATTAGTCTTAAATTCCAATACTCAATGAATGATCCTATGAAGACAAAGAGGTAAATTAATGAGAAAATTGTTATAATAAATTTTAATCAAGCTATTAGCATAAATTAAAAAGAAAAATGATTAAATTTGATCCAGACAAAAGTGCATTATTCAACCCCAGTGTTCTTGATTTATTCGGTAGTCCATCAAGAGCTTTAATGATATTTGATGATGAGGTATGGGAAGTCTACATAAAAAAACAAGACAATATTGAGGTTTCCCCTATTAAAAACGACAAAAAAGGAGTATTTGATAATTTTTTTATATATAAATATGGTCAAGAAAATATATTACTGGTATCACCAGCCGATGGAGTTGGTGGTTCTGCTATGTCTGCCGTAGAAATGGAGTTGTTAATTGCAAGTGGAATCAATAAAATCGTTGCATTTGGTACGTGTGGTGCAATGGACAAAAAAATTGCTAAAAACACAATCATCATCCCTAAATCAGCTTATCGAGAAGAAGGTGTAAGTTATCATTATCTGCCACCGAGTGACGAAGTTATTCAAGACACTAAGTTAGTAAGTGTAATGAATGAATTATTTTCCAAACATAATGTATCTTTTTTAAATGGTAAGGTCTGGACAACTGATGCAGTATATAGAGAGACGGCTGGAAAGTTACAGACAATGAAAAACAATGGATGTGTAGCTGTTGATATGGAATTGGCGTCTTTACTTGCCGTCGCACAATTTCGTAATATAAGTTTTGCTAGTTTCTTAATTACTGATGATAATATTGCAGGAAAAAACTTACAAGAAAATGAACGAGATGCAGCAAAGTTGTTTCAAATTGCGTTAGAAATAGTCACTATCATTTAGTGCACATCTTTTCTCAACTCTTTTCATGCACTACACTATATCGCACAAAAGTTCCAAACTGCATCAACTATGTTCTACCAAAGAGGCAATGATATCTTGCGTATCGTTGTCTCTTTTAGTTTCTAGGGGTGAGAACTCCCAGAAACTAGTTGTGATAGAATTATTTTATGGAAAAGAAAATAAAAGATGCCTTATGGGTTATAGGGCTCCTAAATAAAAAGGGTATAGTCCCGGTTCTTTATGGATCATTGGGTTTATATCAGATTATTGAACCTCTTGGCAAAATAGATGATATTGATTTACTGGTATATGAAACATGGATTACCAATAAGTGGGATGAGCTTAGATCTTACCTTGAGAAATATCAATTCCAACTTGAAGATGAGCATGAACACGAATTTTCACATCCTAATATCAGTGGCTATGTAGCATTTGGTTCAATAGAGGAATCCGGGAAACATTCCGGTTTACAACTTAATGAAGCAAACTTGGTAGAAAGTGGCGTCAAATATTATGCATTGAGTGCAAGGCAGTATTTGAAAGCTTACAAAGCTTGTCTTAAGGATGATTATAGACAAGGCAAGAAAGGCGATGCCGATCGGATAAAAATTAAAGCTCTTGAAAAACATTTAGATCTATAAAAGTTTTTACTGGCAAAGTTTCAGGTTTTGTGTAAAATATAGAGGTTAATGAGGATTTTTCTATGTTTGAGACGATTCGCAACATGTTTCGGAGGAAGCTGAGGACAACGCTCACTATTTTTGGCATTGTGATCGGTGTTTTAGCTCTGGTAGTCCTTGGTTCTCTTGCTGAGAAGATGAATTTAATGCTCAAGGGAGGCGAACAGTTTCTGACAGGACAGATTACGGTTTCTTCTTCTCAAGGAGCAAGCGGAGAGAGAAATCCTTTCTCTGGTTCGGGATTTTTAACACAAGACCAGATTAATCAGGTTGCGAAAGTTGATGGAGTTAAGGCGGTCCAAGCAGGAGTGGAAACAAGCTACATTGATCCTGATAAGAAAAACGGAGGATCGGGAATTAGTTTCGGTCCGCCGCCGACCATTATGGGTGTTGACCTAAACAGCAGCTTCAAAAATGAGAACTGGAAAACCCTGACTATGAAAAGCGGCAGAATGATTCAAAAAGGTGACACGGGAGTTGTTTCGGTCGGTTCAGATATTGCATCTGATAAAAATTTAAAAACCGGTGATACGTTTAAGATCGACAACAAGAATTTCAGGGTAGTTGGAGTACTGGAAAAAACCATGACAGGCCCGGATAGTTATATATTTATGAATATAGGAGATGCGCGCGAGATTTTAATCGACCAGACACCAACTCTCAAAGATCTGCGCGACAAGTCGGCAAGCGCCAAGCAGACTATGGCCGACCCATCGTTTCAATATCTGTCACCCGCGGTTCAGAGACAAATCACACAAGCTGCTAACTTCGACATAAACAACATTAACTCCTCGGCTTCAGTGAGCTGGAAAGACGGAACAGATCCGGAGCAGGTTTCCAAAGATATTGAGTCGAAAGTGAAGGACGTGAAGGCGCTTTCGCCGGCGCAAGGCAAGAAAATGATCGAATCGGTATCGGTGCTCTTAAACGCTGTGATTGTCGGAAGCGCGTTAATTGCTCTTATTGTTGGTTCGTTGTCCGTAATTAACACCATGATCATGTCGGTTTCAGAGCGCAAAAGAGAAATAGGTGTCAAAAAAGCGGTTGGCGCGCGCGACCGGCATATTATCAAAGAATACTTAATAGAATCTTCAACCATCGGTCTCTTTGGCGGGCTTATCGGCTTGGGTATCGGCAGTGGGATCGTGTATCTGATAAATATGTCTACAGCATCAAAGAATATCCAGATATTTGCCATTACCCCGAGGTTAGCTATTGGGGCGATTGTATTTTCAATTGTTATCGGCGCTGTGGCCGGTCTTTATCCGGCGTGGCATGCCGCAAGGATCAATCCGGTAACGGCTTTAAAGGAAGAATAGCTAAAAATTTCCAATTTTCAATGACCAATTTCCAATAAAATTACAAATTTCAAAGGTAGATAAATGGTAAAAAAAGACGAAAAAATACTAGAAGCAAAAAAGCTTACAAAAACTTATAAACCGAGTAAGGAAAATATTGTTCATGCTTTAAATAATCTGAGCTTAGACATCAAAAAAGGCGAGATTGTAGCCGTCATGGGACCGTCCGGGTCGGGAAAGTCAACTCTTCTAAATATGTTTGGTATTCTCGACCAACCATCAAACGGGAAGGTTATGATCGATAAAAAAGACGTTACAAAGGTTAAAAAAGGCGATTATCCAAAGATCAGATCGGAAATGGTCGGCTTTATATTCCAGCAATATAACTTAATCCCGACGTTAACCGCTCTTGAAAATGTCATGTTGCCGCTTAAATACTCCGGGGTTAAGAAGAAAGAGGCAAAAAAGAGAGCGTTAAAATATCTAAAAGAAGTGGGGATGGAAGACAGGGCCGGCTCAAAACCGACCCAGCTTTCCGGAGGCCAGCAGCAGAGAGTGGCTATTGCCCGCGCCCTTGTAAACAATCCAGCAATTATCCTAGCCGATGAGCCGACGGGGAACCTCGATACCAAAACAGGGGATGAGATCATCGACATGATGACTGTTCTCAATAAAAAAACCGGACAAACTTTTGTCATAGTTACTCATAATCCGGATGTGACCAGGATCGCTAATCGCGTAATACACCTTCGCGATGGGAAACTGGAAAAGATAAAATAGTTATGGGACTGGTGGACTTGTCAGATTATGACATCAAAAGTATTAACTACTATTGGGTCAGAAGAAAAAACTTTAATTTATCCATAGACGAACTAAAATCTGTTGGCATTGACGGTAATATCGCTCAAGTTGACGAAAGGTTAATTCCTAAGCTTCAAGAAGCAAATAGGATTTTTCGGATATATGGTTATGAAATGATAGTGAAAGATGCTTATCGCACGCCGGAACTTTATAAACTCGTTCAAAAAAAACGTTACGAAAATGATGGCAGGGAGGTGACTGATAGAACTTTTAGCGGAACGAGAATGCCTCATGCCACCGGACTCGCGGTCGATATTAACTTGATAGATCTAAAAACCGGTCAGGAAGTTGAGATGTGGAATAGGGCAGACTGGCCGGACGGAATCTTTCTCGATTTTTATAGGGAGAAAGAAGATAAGAAATCTAAGAGATATCAGGAGTTACAGGATTTACTGATCGAGACAATGCTTGGCTTAGGATTTCACCTAGGGAAGAGAAAGGAATTCCATCACTTTGAATATCCGCTTAAGGACAGTGAGTAGAAAAATGACTATTTATGTATTATACTATTATTCTGTAAACAAATACTGAACTTTCTACAAAGGAGCGGTGGTCTTAATGGATCCAGTTATTGGGTTGGCTCAGATACCATATCCGAAAATCCTTCAGTCCGGTGATTTACTTTACACAGTAAGAGATGTTTTTGAGAAGGCTGTCGCGCAAGGAGCGGATATCATCTGTTTTCCGGAAACCATCATTCAGGTCGAAGATCCGAGGAGGTGTGCTGATTATATAACTGAGCACATTTCTCCAATGTGCAAAAAATATGGGATCTGGGCAGTGTTTGGGGCTGTAACTTATGCAGAAGGTATGCGCAACTCAGCTGTAATTTTAAACAGAGAGGGAGAGATAGCTGATATATACCACAAGCAAAATCTTCTGGGCGGGGAAAAAGATTACGGGATGACAGCGGGTACATCTCCCGTCATTCTTGATACCGATTTTGGCCGTATCGGTATCTTGATCTGTTTCGACATCTTTTCTGCGAGGGTGGTGGCACAGTATGAGGATCAGGGTGTACAGATCATTCTTTGTCCTTCCAACATGGTTGTGCCAATTTTGGAGATGAGGGACAGACAGAGGGAAATGGTTATCTCTATCGCAACTGCTATTTCTACTCAGCTTAACTGCTGCTTCGGGATAGCTATGGCTTATGGAAAAGAGCTAATTTCTGAGAGTAAAGTGGTTTCGCCTGAAAGAACAATCGCTGAAATTAAGGATGAGATGGGTTTATTGACCGCGAAGCTTTCACTGGATGACCTTTCAATTCTGCCGGTACTGAAGATGACCGAGCGGGAACAAGCCGAGTGGTTGCTCAGTAAAAAATAAACCTCGAAGAGTCAAAAGAAGACCCTTCGGGGTCTTCTTTTTTCTTAGTTAAGGTAATATGTTAGTGTCCGCAGCCGGGGCAGGATGAGCAGTCGCATCCGCCTTGCATTTCTTCAGAAGCTGTCTTTTCGACATTTTTGCTGCCGCAGCCAAGGCACTTTACTTCCGGGGTATTGCCCTCCAAAAGTTCAAACTCGGCTTCGCAATCTTTGCATTTATATTTATTAATCTTCACATTCACCTCCATTATTATAATTATATCAAATAAAAAACCTGAGTCGGGCGAGAGGTGTAAAAACCTCTCGCGTTATTAGTGAAGGCCGGGCGGTTGTAGCAATTATTTCTGATTATATGTTTACCAGTTGTGACTCTTTGAGTGCCTTGAGCACTAATCCAGAAAGCTTACCTCTTTGGCTTTTGCATGAGCCGTCGCAAGGGCCCACTGTGCCAAAGTGGTCAATCTCTTTAGTGCTCGTGTTTAGATCAATCTGGATATGGTCTATGTCGTTACAGACATAGTATCGAAAACCGCATCAACAGAGTCCTGATTGAAACAATACTAAATCCTCGAATGCTGTTTTCATTATACCTCCCAGTGGTTGTACCCGACTCAGGGATTTTATTTGATTGGCAAAGAACTTTATTTAACTAATTTCTTGAAAACTTCCGGTTCGGTGGCGGCAAGATCTGCCAGGATTTTCCTATCTAATTCTATATTTTGGTTCTTTAAGGAATGCATAAACTCAGAGTATTTGGTACCGTTTTCTTTGCAAGCGGCTGAGATGCGCGTAATCCAAAGAGCACGGAAATCTCTCTTTCTGGTTCGTCTGTCGCGGTAAGAGTAAGATAGGGATTTGAGAAGAGCTTCTTTGGCGCCTTTAATAGAAGAAGTTCTCGCGTGGCTCATGCCTTTGACTTGCTTCATTATTTTCTTATGTTTTTTGCGGGTGGTTTTTCCTCTTTTGACTCTCATTTTATTTTCCGATCAGTTTTTTAACGTTTTTATAGTCTGCACCGGATACTGGAGCATTCTTTGAATCATCTCTTTTTCTATCTTGGGCTTTTTTCTCCAAAATATGGCTGCCAAAAGCTCGGGCGCGTAAAAGTTTGCCCTTTTTTGTCATTTTAAATCTTTTAGCCGCACCTTTGTGCGTTTTCATTTTTGGCATTTATTTTCCTTTCTCTGCTTTTTTCTTGGGTGCAAGAATCATACTAACTTCGCGTCCTGAAAATGTTATGTTTTGGTCGGTTTCGGCAATGTCTTCGAGCTTTTCGGCAAACCTTCTTAGGACTTCAGCCCCCAGATCTTTGTGTACGATTTCCCGGCCTTTAAACATTAGCCGAATCTTGACTTTGTTGCCGGATTCGAGAAACTTTCCGGCATGTTTTGCTTTGGTTTCAAGGTCGTGCTGTCCGATTTTCGAACTGAGACGTATGCCTTTTACCTCGACGTTCTTCTGCCTTTTTCGCTGGCTCTGCTCTTGCTTTCTTTTCTCGTATTTAAATTTCCCCCAATCAAGAATTTTAGCCACAGGGGGATTTGCGTTTGGAGAAATTTCTACAAGATCCAGATCCTCGTCCTCTGCCAGCTTGAGTGCCTCAGGCAATGAAACTACTCCGATCTGTTCGCCGCTAGCTCCAATCAGTCTTACTTCTTTTGCCCTTATCTGGTGGTTAATCCTGTATTTTATTGAAATTGCTCCGTTTAATTTTCCTTGCATATGATAACAAAAAATGCAGCATGTGTAAAGGGGAAGTTTAAAAAAAATTTCCAATATCCAAGTACCAATGTCCAATTGTCGGTACACTAGACTAGTTTAGTGTACCGACTGACAATGTATAATCCTTACTTTATTCACGATTTTTGCTCTTGTCACAGAACGCCTTTTATGTTATTATAAGAAATCCTGGACCTTGAAAACTTCCAGGGTTTTATTTGGTTATAGGCCCAAAGGTTTGTAATCGGATTTCACTCTGGAAAAAATACAAAGGAGCAGATATGGCCATCAGTTTCAAAATTGAGACTCATTCGGTAAAACCGGGAGTTCAAATCGTTGAGGTCCTCGAGGACGATAAGGTAATAGCGACAATCTATCCCGAAGAAAAAGGAGTCAAGATTGTTAGCGCCCATATCGCTGATATCTTCGAGGACAAAAAACCCTCAGCTTTTCCTCCCATTCCAAGCATTACGGTAACTTTCAATCCCGGCCCCTACACAATAGTTGGGGGCGAGACTGTGAAACTGCCGAACCAATAAGAACAAGACTTTTGGAGGTGTCTACATTGCTTTAATCGATCTCGCCGAGGAGTTCTTGGAAAAGGGATCTAACCCTGACGAGGAGGAGTGAAGTAAATGCCGCAAGTTAATGTAGAAGTCCCGATTGTTTTCGGTGGTGAAGCATTATCTCTTCCAGAACATCTGCTTGAGATATTTCGTAAGATCAGGGATGAAAGGGACATGTTGGAGCCCAAGATTCAGGCAGCAGTTGCCGGAATCGAGAAGATGCATCGTAAGCCCGAGCAAGTCACAGTCACTTTCGTTCCAGTCTTTGCCGCCTTTATGCGTGCTGACATTTTGATGAACGAAGATGAAGAGCGCGATAAAGAGACGCAAGATGAAGCAGCTCAGGCGGTGACAGAAGTTCTTGTCGAGTACTATGGGAGAAAATACACATGTGATCGGGTGACAACGCTAGTGTGCCCCTTCGACAATATCAACCAAGGCGCCTTTACATGGCGCAGACATCAACCTGTTTAAGGAGGTGTAACGTGAAGGCTGTAAATCTGATTTTCTTCCCGACGGGCATTCCGGAAGACGTAGTGATGGCATGGGAGATGGATCTCAATGCTAAATGCCGAGAGGTATTAGGTAGAGAAGGCATTGATCTGCACTCGTTTTTCTTCCCCATCCCTGAGTTTGATATTCTAGAAAGCAGTGCTGTGAGCCGGCACAGGCTTTTGGCTCACTGCGAAATCCCCGAGAGCGCACACGATAAGATGCAGGAGTATACCCAGCTTCTTGCATCAAGACTTGCTGAGTATGCTCGCCAGAGTATGCCAGGAGAACGCAAGAACCGTCCGGAATGCCGAACAATCTCGATTGCCGTCTGTGTCAATGCTCCTAAACCGGATCCTCTCCTGCTTTATCTCGTCAAAGACAAGAAAGATATTTGGCATGAGCATTGGTCGGATGAATCATCGATGCACATTCATGAACCCATAGTCTGAGGCATAGTTTCATGCTATGGTACGAGACGCCAGAAATGGCGTCTCTTTTCTTTGTATACTTGTTTTCATATCTCAGGCAAATTAAGATTAACTTATGCAAAAAGAATCATTTTTAAAAGAATTTGATCGGTATTCTAACAAATTCCTTGAAGCAATTCCAAGGGAAGCATTGGGACATTCTCAATGGCTGATAATGGCAGATGATTTTAGGTTATTTGTGAAGACAGGGAAGTTGCCAAACCAAATTGATAAAGAGCAATAATTGACTTTAGTAGTTTAAGGTTTATTTTTTGAAGTAGATTTTGTTGGTTTTAAAGATGGCTTTGAAGGAGCTTTTTTTCGGGCGACGATTATTTTCAGTTCCTTATTTGAAACCTCGCACACAATCGGAGTTTTACAAAGAATTTTGCCATCTACCGATACGGGCAGGGACTTTTCGGTATTGATTATGACTTTTTTTGTTCTAAAAAGTGAAAGATCTGGTTTTTTCTCTGGTTTCAAACCGTCCGGATCGAGTATATATTTTAGTGATGTCATGTGCGGCATTTTGCCAGTTATCATGACGTTTAGAAGACTTGCGTCGTCTTGGTCTCTTTTAAACTGAGGGAATCCGCTGTTTAAAACTTTTATATTAAAAAATCGCGTATCTACTTTAAAGTTATCGTTAAAGTTCAGCGTGGCTTTTTGCGGTTTAAACTTTGAGGACCACGAAAGGGCACTTTTTAAATACATAGTTTTTTGGATTAAAGTCTGATCGTCAGCTTTTTGAATAGCCATTTCCGCTTCAAAACCGATATTTACACTGGTGATAAAGTAGCTTTTGCCGATACGGCCTATCCTTAAAGTATCAATCTTTCTGGCAGCCAGAATATTGCAGGCGCTTTGCCAGTCGTTAATTCCAAGCAGCTTAGCAAGTTCATTTTTTTGGCCGATAGGGATAACACCGATAGCGACATCACTTTTTCCGATTCCGTTTATAACCTCGTTAATAGTGCCATTACCGCCTACTGCAACTATGGTCTTGTATCCTTTCTTGATACCCATGGCAGTAAGCTTTGTAATATCACCCTCGCCGATACTTTTAACAAACTCGCCGGCTATGCCGAGTTCTTCTAAGCGAGATTTCAGGCGGTCTTGAATTTTGTTAATACGTCCGCCTCCGGAAGCAGGATTTAAAATATAGTAGTACATAAAAATAATTTACAATTTGAAATTAGAAATTTGAAATGAAATGCGCGGATTATTTCTTGCCGCTTTTCTCTTTTTCCTGGGATTCTTCTTCGACCTCTAAGATCGGTTCAAGTTCAAGTTCTTCTCTTTTAGTTTCAGCCATTACGCACTTGCCCGAGAAGAGAGCTCCCGGAGACACTACTAAAACACCGGCTTGAATGTCGCCGTAAACTTTGCCTGTTTCTGAAATCTCCAGGGTTTCTTTGGCTTCAATATTACCCTGAACTACGCCGGAAACTTGAACATTTTTGGCCTTGATACTAGCAACAACACTTGCGGTCGGGCCTATTTTGACGCTGGATTTTGTCTTGACGTCACCGGAAACACTTCCGTTAATGTTGATGTCTCCGTCACTCTTTAAGTTTCCCTTTAGTTTAACTGACGAACCGACTATTGTTTCCACGGTCTCGGGATTCATGGTAAACGTCGACTCTTCCTTTTTTTCGAACATGTTTGCTCCTTTTTTAATATTTACTAAATCACTTTATTCTTTTGCTGCTTTTTGAATCGCTTCTTCCTCTTCTTTGCTCAGTGTGTTCTGGGAAGCGCCGTTTCTGACCTGTTTGGCATAAACTCTGGTACCTTCCCGGGCATGCATACTGGTCAGAACAAAGCCGTTTTTGTCATTGTCAAGAAGGGCTATAGAAAAACTCTGATTCCCGCCGGTGTCGTTTTTACCGAAAGGGTTGTATCTGATAAAGCCGATTCTCTGGATGCTTGACTGCATTTTTTTCGACATTTTCACCATTTCAATCTGAAGTTTTTTAGCGTAATTTCCAACTTCTTTGGTACCATCCAAATATTTCTTTAAGATCTCATACACATCGCCGTTTTTTGAGGTATCAAAGAGTTCTCCGATTCTTTTATACATTTTGTTTTGGCGGTAGGTCAAAAAAATTACCCATAGCATAAGAACTGCTACGAAAGCCGCTAAAATAATTATAATAATATTTGTATTCGGCATATTTATCTCAAAATTAAAAAACGGTTATATTACCCGCCAAAGTTCTTTCATTAGCGACGTAGAGCGAGTGATATGAAAATTTTCATATCCGAGCTGAGGAGTTAATATAGTGTAAAAATAATTTATAAGAATATAGCTCGCTCTGAAGTCGGTGTCCTATATTATAAAGACATTTCAAGAACTTTTTCAAGGGGAAAGTTTGGGGTACGAATAAGTATTCAAGTATTGAGCTGGCTAATATATAATTGTAGAAGCTATGAAGGAGATATGATGGCAAAGAAAAGAAAAAAAACTGAGAGAAAAAGAAATCTAAAATACGGTCAGGTAGAAAGGGCAGCAAAGACAGAAGTTAAAGCTCAAAACAAAGAAAAACCGGGAGCAAAGACCTTATCCAAAGAGGATTTAATTTTTAAGTCAGAACTGAGGCGCAACCTTATCTATGTCGGATCATTCTTTTTCGTTCTCATAGTGTTTTACCTCCTTATTGCTCAAACAAATCTTTTGAATCCTATCCTTTCTATTTTGGGTTTAGGTGGTCTCTATAAATAATTTTGTATACTTGTTTTGGCTTTTGGCTTAGCGTAAAATTACGCTTATGTTAAGCAAAGTGAAGTCGGCTACGGTTATCGGGCTCGAGTGCGAAGAGATTGATGTGGAAGTGGACCTTTCAAGCGGCCTGCCGTGTTTTAATATTGTCGGGCTTCCGGACAAAGCGGTCGAAGAGGCGAAAGAGAGGGTTAAAAGCGCTATCAAAAACTCCGGCGGAAACTTTCCCCAGAAGAGAATTACGGTAAACTTGGCGCCGGCCAACATAAAAAAGGAGGGTCCGGCCTTTGATCTGCCGATTGCCCTTGGTATTTTGGCAGCTTCCGGGCAAATTGAGTTTGACAATGAAAATTCACTGGTAGTTGGAGAACTTTCTCTTGGAGGGAAACTCAGGAAAATAAACGGGGTGCTTCCGATATCAATTATGGCGAAAGAGAAGGATTATAAGAAATTCTTTATCCCGAAGGTTAACGGCAAAGAGGCAGTAATAGTGGAGGGAGCCGAGGTGATTCCGGTTGATAATTTAAAGAATTTAATGTTGCATTTTCGCGGCGAGAAAAAAATTGCTAAAGAAAAGCCCTTCAGGGTTGAGTTTCGCGAGGAGGATGATCCTTTTTTGGATATGGCGCATGTCAAAGGTCAGGAACATGCTAAAAGGGCGCTGGAGATTGCGGCGGCAGGCGGGCATAATATTTTAATGAGCGGACCGCCGGGGTCGGGCAAAACCTTGCTTGCCAAGACCTTGACTACGATTTTGCCGCCCCTGACCTTCGATGAGGCTCTTGAGATTTCAAAAATTTACTCGATTACCGGTATTTTACCTAAAGATAAGGCACTGGTTACCACAAGGCCGATCAGGAATCCGCATCATACAGCGTCCAATATTGCCCTCGTTGGTGGCGGGCAGTGGCCGAAGCCGGGGGAAATCTCTCTGGCGCACCGGGGAGTTCTTTTTCTGGATGAACTGCCTGAGTTTCCGCGATCGGTGATTGAAATGATGAGACAGCCGCTTGAAGATGGAACAGTAACAATCTCCCGGGCAAACGGCACTCTGACTTTTCCGGCTAAGTTTACGCTCGTGGCTGCCCAAAACCCCTGTCCCTGCGGATTCTTAAATGATCCGGTCAAAAACTGTTCCTGTACGCCGAGCCAGATTATTAAATATCAAAAGAAAATATCAGGGCCGATACTTGATAGGATCGATCTGCATATTGAAGTTCCGCGCGTAGAGCATAATAAACTTATTTCAGACGAAAAAGGGGAGAGCTCGGTTAATGTCAGAGCCAGAGTTTTGAGGGCCAGAGAAGTGCAGCTTGAAAGGTTTAAAGGATCCGGCAAAATCACAAACTCAGAGATGGTTGCGAGTGAAATTAAAAAATATTGCCAGCTAAGCGACAAGTCAACCGAACTTTTGAAGTCGGCAATAGAAAAACTCTATTTATCAGCTAGGTCTTATTCAAAAATTTTGAAAATCGCGAGAACTATCGCTGATCTTGATGCAAGCGGCAATATCAAAACCCAACATATTGCCGAAGCGCTTCAGTATAGACCGAAAAACTAGAGATCAAGATGCAAATAAGACACAAACACCAAGATACAAGTTACAAACAAATCCCAAATTCCAAAAATTCAAATAGCAAACAAGGCAAAAGAACATTTGATCTTGAGGAGAGAACAACCGAATTTGCAAAGATGATTGTTAGATTATGCAAAAAGTTACCGAGAAACCCTATTAACAATAGACCCATTGATCAAGTTATTGGCTCGAGCGGCTCGGTGGGAGCGAACTACCGCGAAGCAAATGATGCCCTCGGTAAAGCCGATTTTTTAAATAAACTCAGGATAGCTAGAAGAGAGGCAAAAGAGGCAATACACTGGCTTGAGGTTTTAAAGGAAGCAAATGAATCCTTTGCAGATGAAATAGACGAATGCGAAAAAGAGGCGACTGAGCTTAAAAACATTCTCTCATCTATTATTATTAAAGCTTCGTAGTTTTTAATTTTTAATTTGGAAATTGGAATTTGCTTGGTTATTGCTTCTTGTATCTTGTTTTTTTATAGATGAACCGTTTTGGCGGTTTTACCTAAGACTTTAGGGTATTTTTTCTTGATATACCTATAAGCCAACGGGTAGAGCCTTCTTTGGTATTTATTGAAGTTGTACAGTGATTGCAGGATTTCAGGGAAATCTGGCCTTTCGATACCGGAAAGGAAAAGTTTGTGATGATGCTTTGCGTCCTTTTCAAAAAGATAGCGATTTACAATGCCGGCTTTCAGGTAATCGCTGAATTCTCGCTTGGCGATCTCCTGGTAATCTGTATTTTCTATTATGCTTCTTGCCGCCAAATAACCGGATTTAATCGCGGTTTTCATACCAAAGCCGGCCAAGAAATCTTGCAAACCCGCAGCTTCTCCGACCAAAAGCGCATCACCATCCTTATATTCAGGTTGTAGGGAGAAGTTGCCAAAACTCCCAAATGGACGAGTATTTTCGTAGGTTATTCTTGTAATTTTTTCGAAGGTTTTGATACTCTCTTTAAGATAATTTTTGGCATTTGTAAAATCATCAAATAGAACTGTAGCTATACAGCCATGACCATCTGCGACTAGAAGATATGCATATGCCAGACAAGAAGTACTGTTGTTAATGATAGAAACAGAGATATCTTTATGATTTGTCTTAAAAGTTATGCCTTGACCGAAGGCAGCCGGTTTTTTGTTAAATGGGCCTGTAGCGATGATATCCGCTTCATTTACCGGGATTGTTTTATCGAAATGGACGTTAACACCGTTCTTTTCTGCCTGGTTTAGCAATACTTGATCCAGTGAATTCGAAGAAATACCGCGTTTGACTAAATAGAACAACGGAACCTTGGTTATTAGATCAACGCTTTTGCTGGTATTTGTAAAAGTCGATTTGAAAAACGGCTTAAAATAAAATGATGTTTCTAGTCTAAAAGATTGCAAAAGGTCTAGGGTGTCTTCTTTGTCAGACCAGTTTTCCAACCCTTGCAAATCTTCTCCGAAACGGGCGCCAGAAGTTTTATTAATATCAAAAACTTGCACATCATAACCAGACTTGACTAGATTAATGGCTGCCGTAAGACCCGAGGGCCTGCTCCTAAAATTTTAATTTCTTCTGTCATACCCTTGATTATATATGCGCGGTTTTGGCGGTTTTGGCTCGGGCAATTGCTGCTTTGTGGGCGGCGATTTCTATAGAATCATCTATTTTTTTCATTGGAGCCCAGCTTCCGTATCTGCGGTTGATGGCAGTTTGGATTAAATGATCGGCGAAATGAGGATTTTTTGGCAGGACGGGTCCGTGCAGGTAGGTGCCGTAACAGTTTTTATAGACTGCTCCCTCATAGGTTTTGTCTCCGGTATTGCCGTAGCCGGTCAGAACTTTACCAAGCGGTTTGGTATTGCCTTCAAGATATGTAAGCCCGCTATGGTTTTCAAAACCGACTAAGGTTTTTAGATTCCCGCCGGCGCGGGAATGACAGAGGGAGGGTAGTGTTTCGCTTATATCTATAACAATATTACCTATACATCTTTGGTCTGACCCGACTGTATAAGCATCGAAAATGGAAATTCCTTCAAGTATCTCACCGCCAGAGGTTTTAAAATATTTGCCAAAAAGCTGAAAACCGCCGCATATTGTCAAACAGACCAGACCCTTTTCGACCTCACTTTTGATTTGTCCGGTTCGGCGGGCCAGATCCGGGGCTATCACTTTCTGGCCGCGATCCTGGCCGCCGCCCATAAATACGATATCAGCGTACTTAAAGTCGGCTTTATCACCCCTTTTAATCTCGATTAAGTCAACATCAATAGCCCTCTCGTGCATTCGGCGCACAAGAGTTATTACATTACCTCGATCACCGTATAAATTCATAGCATCTGGGTAAAGATGAAAAATAGTCAATTTTTGTATAGGCATAAACTAGCTAAACCTTGATTCTTTTTCTGTTTTTCTTGGCGATACGTTCTATGGGCAGTTCAAAACCGAAAATATTACTGCCTTTTTCACCCGATTTATAATACGCCTTGCCTTTGTGGGAATCAATAATTCTTTTGACAACATAAAGATTTAAATTCAGATTCGCTTTTTCTTTATGTTCGGGAGAGAATCTTTTGAAGATCTTGCTTTGGCTTGATTCGGTGATCTGCGGACCTAGGTCTGATACTTCAATTACTGCTTTACCTCTGGATTCATGGACTAGGACTTCAACTTTTTCACCATGCAAGCTTCTTTTGATAGCATTTTCCAAGTATATTGATAAAGCAAGTTTTATTTTTTCAGGGTCTATCATAGTAAAAAGGGATGATGGCGCCTTATCTTGTAGATCAATCTTAATATTCTTTGCCCACGAATCAGATACAAATGAGTACATTTCGTAAGTAATAATCTTCTTTAAATCCATATGTTCTTTGTTTAGCGTCAGAGGCAGGTCTTCCTCATATTTTAAGGTATCGACGACATTGTTTATAATGTCAGTAAGCCGCTGGGCGCCGATATCTATTTCTTTTAAGGGTATAACAAGCTCGTCTGTTACCTCGCCATAGTCGCCTTCCAGCGCCATAGAAGCATTGCCCTTAATAACCGTTAGGGGAGTTTTTAGTTGATGGGATGCTACGTCAATAAATTCGCTTTTGACTCTATCAATCTCACTTAATTCCTTATTAAGCTGATTTATTTTAGCATATTCCTTTTTCTGCATATTAAGATCAAGCCCCAGGTTTTTGCCTGCTAGGGCTAAAAGCGCCAAATACAATACTCTCAAAAGTACGAAAGTCAAGCCGGTGATTGAAAAAACTACTTCGCCGTTTGATGTTGCAAGGAAATACTCTGTAATGACGAGTATGGATGCCAGGCCGCTTAAGTATGTAAGGTTGCGGGCATTCATAAAATATGCGGCAGCTAAAATAATGAGTCCATAGATAAAAATAAGCGGGCCGTTTAAGAAGCTGATGTAATGGATGATTAAAGCGACGCTTACCGTATAGAAAAGAAATTCATAATTTGCTATGGCAAAGCTTTTTTTAGGGATGAACAGACTTAAGATATAGCCGGTGAGAGATACTGAGAAGGTTAGTGAGATTAGGAGAGAAACAATAAATTGATGATTGTACGTGTAATCTAAAAAGAGAGGCAGTAGCGCAAGGGCGAAGGCGGCAAATCCAAAGGCGGCAAATACAAAAAGCCTGACTTTATCCGTTGTTTTATCTTCTCGGTAGTTTACCCTCATGAGATTATTTTAAAATAATGAGAAAGTTTTTGAAAGTCCTTTCGTTGAGATTCTTACGCATGCTCTTAGCGTTTTTTCCAGTAATCCTTTACAATGCCTTTTTTAACCAGATTATTTCGCAGTTCCAGCATGGCCGTATAAGTCGGCAGGATATAGAGCGTTTCGCTTGTATTTGTTAAATTTAGCGCATGGTCAAACGCAATCGATGGATCTTTCTCAGAGATAATAATTTTGCTTGTTACATCGGCATATTTCAGCCGGAGCCGAAGATCCTCGCTTCTTATGCCGCTGACTATGATTTTCCTAAACCCGTTTTTAAAAAGTTCAAATTCCGAGTCCCAAATCCATGAAATGTCGGTGCCATCGGCGAAGTTATCGTTTAGAGCTACTAGTGCTACTTTGCTCTTACGGTCTTGGGTAATTGCCTCTAAAACCTGATTGAAGCCGATCGGATTTTTTACCAAATGAATAACCGCTTTCTTGTCATTTACTAAAAAAGATTCCATGCGGCCAAAGGCCGGTTTTTGATTATTTAAAGTTTTAAATATAGTCGTGTTTTTAATTTTCAGAAAATTTCCTGCTGTGACAGCTGCTAGAGCATTGTAAAGATTATAAAGACCAATCATCGGAAGGGTGAGCGCAGCATTTTCTCTCCCTATTTTTATATCCGCTGATGTTCTATCCGGCGAAAGCCGCACATTTTTAGCCGTAACGGAGGTCTTTGGTTTTGTAAAACCGCAATTTTCGCATAAATATTCTCCGATATGTCCATAATATCTGTGCAGATAAACCAGTTCGGTTCCGCAGATCAAGCAGTCTTTAATATCAATAGCAAGATCTGACTTTGCTTCTAGTTTTTCATCGCTAATACCGAAGTAAATTGTATTCCCTTGATCTTTTCCAAGCGAAGAAACGATCGGATCATCAGCGTTCAAGATTAAAGCTGCATCTGGAGCTGATTTTATAGCCCGTTTCAATATAGCGGCGGTTTTATCAACTTCGCCGTAACGGTCGAGCTGATCGCGGAAGATATTTGTTATTATTATGGCTTTTGGACTGACGAATTGTGTAATTTTTGGCAAAGTTGCTTCGTCGACTTCGTAAACGCCGATCTCTTTTTTGATTTTGCCAAATAGACTTGATTGCTCAATCAAAGCAGAAGCAATACCGCGCGACAGGTTCGACCCGCCGGAGTTTGAAAGGACTTTTTCGCCGTTTGCCTTTAAAATCTCCGCAATCATCTTTGAAGTAGTGGTTTTGCCGTTGGTACCGGTAATCAAAAGCACACCTTTTTCAAGCTCTTTTGTTAAGTCGGTAACAATCTCAGGATAAATCTTCATTGCAATAAGGCCGGGAAGCGCAGCACCGCCACCACGTCCCATAATGCGCGACCAAAATCCGGCTTGCTTGGCAGCAAAAATTGCAAGAAATTTTTTATTCATACCTATATTTTAGCATATATTTTTTCGATGAAACCGCATAGTTCTTCGAGTTATATAAACAATTTGGAACAGACCCGTCTTTTAATCTAAGGTAAACTAGAGGTGGAAAGGAGGCAAATCTGTTCCATGAAAAAAGAACTGTTAACAGATCTGACAGAAAGTCAGGCAAGAAA
>JAJYLR010000006.1:13231-14721 GCA_021787535.1 bacterium | reverse complement strand
TTTTCAGTGTTTTCCTAATTTCTCTTAGGTCTGCCAAACAAACATCATGAGCCTTTCAGTGCGATTGCTGAATTTGGACTAGATTCCCGCCTCCCAACTTCGCCAAGGCTTCGCAGGACAAGCCGCGAGCATGACAAAAAGGTGCAGAGGGTCAGTCCCTCTGCAGGTAAGAGCCAGCTCGTTTAATTGTGTTATAATTTTTCCATGAAACAGCTTGCGAAGATTATCAAAGAATCTATCAAATATAGTGACAGCAAAGGCGATCAAAAGGATTTCTATACGATGGTGGAATATGCCGCTAAAACGCCGAAAATCGCTGATCAGCCGCCATTTTTAGAAATAGGAACTCGCAGAGGCGGCTCAGCTCTGGCTTTGCTTAAGGTAATTGAAGCGCTATACCCAGATACCGTTTTAGTAACCGTGGATCCGTATGGTAATAAGCCATATGATAGCAAGCCCTGGAAATATGGGGATGACTTTTATGTGGAAATGAAAAATCTTCTGGCGTCTTATGAAAATCATATTCACTATCATATGACCTCTGAAGATTTTCTAGATATTTTAGATCAGGTGCATTATTGGTCCCAGAGGAAGGAGCATGATTTTTCCAGGTTTAGCTTTATTTTCCTGGATGGGAGCCATCTGCCCGAAAATATCCTTTTTGAATTTGAAAATCTATTGCCTCTTTTAATCAAAGGCGGCTATTTAGTGATTGATAATACCGATTTCTATGAAAAAAAGATTCAAAAGCACTTCAGTTCCGCTAAAAACCCTCATCTCGAGGTAACGAATACAAAGAATCAAACTATAATAAAAAAATGGTGTAAGCCTACCAAACAAACGGAATGAGTTTTTTGGTGCGCTTCTGATATTCGGCGTACTCTTTCGGAAAGTGCTTCGCCATTAGCGCTTCTTCTTTTTTTATCCTCTGGATGAAGGATATGATGACAAGGACGGCGGCGATGGCGATAAGGGTCGAGTCCGCGATCGTCAGAGTGCCGGCGCCCATCAGTAACATGCCGAGGTAGATCGGGTGGCGGATGTAGGCGTAAAGTCCGGTGGTAACAAGTTCGTGGGCCTTTTGGAACGAAACCCTGCCGCTCCAGTTTTTGCCGAGCGAATATCTGGCCGAGAGCGCCGTGGCCAGGCCGATGGCCAGGATGGCAATGCCGACATCCTGAATTATGATAGGAAGCGTGATGATATTTTGAAATAAGAAGCCGAGATACACGCCAAAGAAACGCTTGAGTAAAATTAGAAAAATGATAATGCCGATCAGGATGCCTCTGGCTCCGCCGACACTGTCGGTTGAGATCATTTCCTCCTTGGGCTTTGTCGAAAAAGCGGTCACTGCCCAAAAGGCGAGGAAAATTAACCAGCAAACTAAAACAATGTTTTGCATTTATCCATTATAGATTTTCAGCGCACAAATCAACAGGAGAAAATCATTTCCTTACAGAGGGTCAGTCCCTCTGCAGGCAAGCTAGAAT
>JAJYLR010000006.1:5584-13131 GCA_021787535.1 bacterium | reverse complement strand
TAATATTAATGATGGTTCCGTAATTCATCCGGAATTATCCAAAAGAAAGGAGTAAGTCGTGGCAAATAAAACGATTTATGTGAAAGGAAGCGATGAAAACGTCTACAAAGAGGCGCAAAAAATAGCCGGAGAAGCTTTGTCTTCTGTGGTTTCGAGGGCTCTACGCGAGTTCGTCGACAGGTCTAAGGCACTGAAGGGGGAGATGCGTGAGATCGCTGTCAATGTCGGTCCAAAGGACAAAATGCGGGAACAAAGGTTTGTCGGCAATCAGATCGGCAAGTGGAAAGGATTCTCTCGCGACAAAGAGTTCTGGCAGACGGCCAAAATCTATGAAACGCAGAAAGGCAATGTGGTTATCCTCTTGACCACCGTTTGCAAGGCAAACTTTGCGGCGAACCCAGGTGGGCTCAAGAAGAACCCGGAGGCGCTAAAAGACACAAGCACCGAGCTTCTGACCGCCAAAAAGCCAAAGGAGCTAAAAGACAAGATTTCCGACGATCTTCTGAAAAAGTGCGAAGACGCGCTCAAAAAAGAAGAAAAAAAGATCGAATATCTGGATATCTAGGCTATTTGCGTAAATAGAAAGATAAAAATTGCGCCGAGAATGGTCATAAGGACGGTATTGAAAGAAAACTTTTTGCTGTGCGCCTCCGGCAGAATGTCCTCAAGGCCGATGTAGAGCAAAAATCCGGCAAAAAATCCGAGATAAATTAGTAAATAATTTTCGGGCAGGCGGAAGAAAAGGGTAGATAAAGCGCCGAAAATTGGCGCGACCGCGTCGCCAAGAATATAGCCGAGAGTATTTTTGAGATTATTTTTATTAATAAGCATGAGAGAACCGGTGTTTAGGCCATCGCAAAAGTCATGGCCGATGACGGCAACGGCGACCAGGATACCGATGGCCGGTGAAATTTGAAATCCGAGACCGATACCGACACCGTCGAAAAATGAGTGGCCGATTAAAGCCAGCGATGAGAGCTTCCCGACAGAAGGATGGTGATGAGACGGATAGTTTTCTTCTTGGCCGTGATGGATTAACAATGTTTTTTCCAAAATGTGGAATATTAAAAAACCGATGACAAGGGCAATCATGGGAAAGCGCGGGCTCATCCCGGTCTTTTGAACCAGATCAAAAATTTCGGGCAGAATGTCGAAAGCGACGAGGCCCAGAATAACCCCGGCCGTAAAGCCAAGCACCAGATGCATTTTGTGTTTGTACTTTATGCTTGTCAGTCCGCCGGCAAGCGTCGAGAAAAAAGTTATAATGGTAAAGATTATTGCCATAGGTAAAGTATAGCTTATTTATAATGTTTGCAAAATAAAATTGCAAAATAAAATTATTGACGCCAAATCCTAACTTCGTTAAAATGGCTATCATACATTTCATATAAGTATGATAGACTAATGCGAAATTATATTGGAGAAATGCAAAGATTAAGAAAGGGGCAAATATGCTTAAAAGAAGGTTTTACGGTTCGACTACAATGGGTGAGCGCGGACAAGTGGTGGTGCCGGCTGAGGCCCGGGAGATTTTGAACCTGGAAAAGGGCGACAAGATGCTGGTTTTTGGCATTAAAGATAAGGGAATTTTCCTGACAAAACTCTCGAGTTTCAAGCAATTTTCCAAAGAGCTTGAGAAAAGGCACAAGGAAATATCAGAGATTATCAAGGAAAGCTAGGCAACAAGTTGCAGTATGCGGTATTTTGTATGCAGTATTCAGTTGGTAAGTTTATCAGTTTCCGTCAAAGACGGACAGGCGTAAGTTACTAAGGTAAGATCAGTATTAAAAGAGTGGATTCTGGACTCTGTCTGCTAGCGGGTCGGGCACGGAACAACAAAGAGGTATTATGGCAAAAGAAAACATCATCGAGGTTAAAGATCTGACCAAAAAATTTAAAAACTTTACAGCGGTTGATTCTATTTCTCTCAATGTGAAACGGGGGGAGATTTTTGGTTTCCTGGGGCCAAACGGCGCCGGTAAATCGACTACTATCCGCATGCTAACTACGCTTCTTACTCCCACTTCCGGGTCTGCTGTTATTGAGAATTTTGATATCAAGAAAAATCAGGATGCGATCAGGCGGCATATAGGGCTTGTCGCCGAGAAAATCATTCTCTACAATCATTTATCGGCTATGGAAAATCTAGAGTTTTTTGGCAGGCTAAATCACTTGCCCAAAAAGGTTATACACGAGAGGGCGGAAGGCTGGATCAAGCGGCTTGGTATGGAAGACTGGAAGGACGCTCAGGCCAACACATACTCGACCGGCATGAAACAAAGAATTAATATCGTTCGCGCGCTTTTAACTGAGCCCGACATTTTATTTCTTGATGAACCGACGCTTGGCCTTGATCCTCAAACGACTTTTATGATCAGGACATTCATCCAGGATCTAAACAAAAAGGGCATCACTATCATTTTAACTACTCATGATATGATCGAGGCGGAGGCGCTGTCCGATCGCGTGGCGATCATTGACCATGGCAAGATTCAGGCGATGGATACCGTCAACAATTTAAAGAAAAAAGTTAAAGGTAAAGGCAGTCCGACTCTTGAGGACGTATTCCTGCAGGTTACAGGCCTGGATATACGAGATAAGTTAGGTAAAGCAAAAAAACAGTCGGGTCCACCCTGGCAGGGCGGCGACGGAAAGAGAGTAAGGTAAAACATGCAGCACGTATTTAGCGATTTATGGCAAATAACGAAAAAAGATCTTTTGGAATTTGCCAGAGATAGAATTCGCCTGATAACTTTCGTCATTATGCCGATATTTATGATGGTTCTGACCGGCTTCATCTTCCCCTCTCAGGCATCCATAAAAGACGTACCCATTGGCGCGGTCAACCAAAACGGGGCTACCGGAGACCGGCTGCTCGGAGTGGTTAAAAATCTGGAAATCACAAGCGGAAACAAGGCTTTTCAGATCAAAGATTACAAGAGTATCGCCGCTATCAAAGATGGCATAAAGAAGCAGGAAATAAATGGTGGCATCTATATTCCGGCTGATTTTTCAAGCAATATCCAGGCGAGCAAGCAGGCGCAGGTTACAATAATCGAGGATCAGGCAAATCCGCAAATTTCAGACATTACCACCCAGACGCTTACAAATGTTGTTCGGGGTTTCGGGCAGCAGATAGGTAAGCAAAAAGTAAGTATTTTAGTATCAAAAGCCGGAGCCAAAGGCCTGGACGCGGGAGCTTTGGTCTTACCGATTCAAACGCGCCTTGAGGGAATTCTGCCCGGCAGCACGAACTACTTTGAGTTTGTCGCTCCCGGCATCATGGCTATGGTCGTGATGACCGCCGTGCTTACGGGGCTTGCAGCCTCTGTATCCAGAGAAAAGGAACAGGGCACACTGGACGGCATTCTGATAGCGCCTATCAGCCGACTTGCCATTATTTTGGGTAAAGCGGCCTCTCAGTCTATTCGCGGCTTAGCCCAGGGAGCAATAGTTCTCCTGATTGCGATATTTCTTTTCGGCGTAACGATAAACGGCAGCCTGCTGCTCGTGGCGCTTCTTTTGCTGCTTGGCATTTTCTCCTTCGTGGGGCTTGGTATTTTGGTTTCATCCGTCGCCGCGGAGCAGGAAACAGCTACTCAGCTTCTCTTTATGTTCCAGTTTCCGATGCTGTTTTTATCCGGCGCCTTCTTTCCCATCCAGCAAATGCCGAAGATAATGCAGGATATAGCGCATATTTTGCCCCTGACCTACGCTATCGACGCCCTAAGACAGGTTATCATTCTTGGCGCCGGCCTATCGCAAGTGGCCAATGAACTTCTCGTGCTTATCGCTTTTGGCGCCGTGACTCTGGTTATCACCGTCCCCCTTTTCAAGAAGATGATTGCCAGATAATAA
The DNA here is from genome assembly GCA_021787535.1 of bacterium. GTDB lineage: Bacteria > Patescibacteriota > CPR2 > UBA1875 > JAJYID01 > JAJYID01. The sequence continues at coordinate 9,273 of JAJYLR010000006.1, read as the reverse complement.
AAAGATACAAGCTACAAGAAGCAAGGGACAATAATAATCAAATTCTAAAATCCGACTTCATATTGTTTCATAACTGAAGATTGAGGTTTTTTGTTTCTTGCGGCGGTTTATAGCATTAAATCTGAGGCTCTGCAATGGTTGGTTCATTTGCCATTTTCTTTTGTTCAAATCTCTTCCAGAAGTAGCCAACGCCGCGGAAGGAAACATAGGCATAAGCGAAGCCGGCTAGAACATCGATGAAATAATGGTTGCCGGTATAGAGAACGGCAAAAACGACTATCGCGACATAGATTAAGAACAAATGGCCCTTTTTGCCGAAAATTTTGACCATAAACAGATATACCAGAAAAGGATAAGCTACATGAAGCGATGGCATGGCGGCGACGGGATTCGGATCAAAGAAATTATAGACGCTGGGAAGGTTGGCGCTATGGGCAAAGGTTTGGAAAGTATCGCCGAAGACGTTGTGGATTTGCGGTATTATGCCTTGGTCTGACGCCATCCAGGGCGGCATTGCCGGGAAAAGCAGAAATGTTATAAAGGCAAGATATGAAAGCACCAAAAGAGTGACGACGAACTTGTGGTACTCGTCCTTTTTGTAAAGCCAAAGGAAAAAGCCGAAAACTAGCGGCAGAATGAAGTGCATCATATAGAAAATTGTTGCAATGTAATCGTAAAAGTGCAGGTTTCCGGGCGTGTAAAGATGGTTTTGCAGGCTGACAGCCGGTATATGGCCGAACATAAACCTGTCCGCATCGATCATGGGGAAAATGTGAGCCTTAATTCCCAGCATCGGCGCAAGCCCCCTTAAAAATTCATAGCTTAGAAAAAGAAGGACAAACGGCGTCCAGTCTTTCAGAAATAATATCGGCTGCGCCACAAGGAGCGCCAGGACAAAGCCGACGATGATAAACTGGTCCGGTGAAAGCCACATATTGTGAACCAGCATGAAGCTGATCACCAATACGAAGTAAGCGACAATAAAAAGAACAAGGCCTTTGCCCTTCAGCCTTTGCTGCTTAAAATCGTTTATTTTTCTGGCGAATTTCCTTGCTTTTTCCATCTTTGTTAAACTTATTATACCTTACTGAGAGGAGCCTGAGAACCAAAAGATAGTATATTTGAGACTGTTGAAAAAGTCTCTCGAAACGTCATTCTGGCGACGATTAGGAGACTAGAACCTAACGGTTCAAGCACAAATTTTGATTCTGGACAAGCCAGAATGACACCCTAAAAATGATTTTCAACAGTCTCTATATTTGTCTATCTGCCTGCTCTTTTGATTCCCAGAATGTTCAAGGTTTCCTATAAAAAATTATAAGAATGGTGCGGGGGGGGTACGAACAAATTTGAATATCTACATTCGCAAGACTCGTTGACTCAGTTTTAAACTGCGAAGTTTCAGCCTCAGAATAATTCTAAATTGTAATTTCAGAAAATAGTATAATGATAATCTCTGGATTAATTGGTAATTTAGATCTACCCCCGTCACTTAGTCGATGTACCTTAGGAGGAGGAATGAGTTATTTTTTGTTAGTGTCTATGGTCATTGTTTCCACTTTGGCTATCGCGCTCCCCACGTGGGTGATCCCCAGAAAGAACAAAGCAAAAAGGGATGAACAACGTGGCTGGACCAGGAGGAAGAAGCCGCTTTGGCGGCGAATAAGGCACCGTTATAAGAAACGCAGAAATAACATCACGGTTTTCTTTAGGCGCCTCCGAAGAAGAATGAGGAAAAAGAAACAGAAGGAGTGGTACTCCTAAAAGACGGGCACTGAGATTGGCGTGGCAGCACCGCCACAAAAGGGCAGCCCTATGAGGCTGCCCTTTTTTTTTATGTCTTCTAAGCCGATTCTCAGCTTGGTTTTTTATTATTTTTGCGCAATTCTTTGTCATTTCCGACCTGTCCGTCCGTAGCTTCTGCGAGGGCGGGTCGACTTATGCGGAGTAGCGAGTGGGGGAATCCCTTTCTCTCGAATATTGATTAATAGATTCCTCGGCTCGTAGCTTGTCCTGAGCGTAGCCGAACGGGCTCGGGATGACAGGGAGGAAAAATTATTAAAGAAAGGGAGAATTTATTATGGCGGAAGAAGAGACTAAGAATGCAGAACTGGAAAATGAAAATGTGAAGGAAGAGGGTGAAAATGCGCAAGGGGCGCATTGCGCGCACAAACATAAAGCGCTAGCCATCATCATCGCCGCCCTGGCAGTTTTGTTTATTTTCGGCGCGGGCGCGTTTGCCGCGTTGCATTTAAAAAACGGGCGGCTTGTAAGACGCGGATTGTATGGCCGAGGCGGATACGGCATGGCGGGTGGAAACTACCGAGGCGGTATGATAGGCGGTCGGGGTTTTCGCGGTCGCAACTGGAACGGCAGCGGAGCCGTCAGTTCAAACAGTATTTCCGGCAAAGTTACGGCTGTAAACGGCCAGACATTTGCGGTTGACGCAAGCGGTATCTCAAAAAATGTCCAGATAGCAAGCGCTACCAGATTTCCGTTGGACTCTGCGACCAGTGTCAAAGTCGGCGACACGGTCGTCGTCCGGGGCCAGCAGGACTCAAGCGGGACAATCCAGGCAAAAACTATTCTGGTGAATCCTCAAACAACTCAAATGTAGATACGGACTAGTCAAATTTTCAATTTATAATTTTCATTGAATGAACATTGGAGCATTGGTACATTGAAAATTCATTGGAAATTGCCTGCCTGCCGGCGAGGCAGGGGTATTGAAAATTGGAAATTATGCTGCCGTCAGTGTTAAAGAAAAGTACTGTCGGTTGCCACCCGAGGCTATATTAAGCTAAAATTTGGATATGAGAATATTGGTCGTCGAAGATGACGAGAAGATTGCAAATGCGATAAAAAAAGGTCTCGAGCAGGAATCGTACGCCGTGGACGCCGAGTATGACGGTCGTGACGGCATGGACTCGGCCCTCGGGCTTACCTATGATCTAATTATTCTTGACCGGATGTTGCCGGGCATGGACGGGCTTGAAATCTGCCGGGAGATGCGCAAGGAAGGTAAGAAAACGCCCGTTTTGATGCTGACCGCCAAGGACAAAATAACCGACCGGGTGGAGGGCTTAAACTGCGGCGCCGACGATTACCTCATCAAACCTTTTGCCTTTGACGAGCTGGTGGCGCGGGTCAAAGCTTTGCTTCGCCGGCCGGAAACCGAGATTGGCACAGTCTTGAAAGTTGAAGATTTGACGCTTAATACCATTACCAAGAAAGTTGAGCGAAACGGAAGGGAAATTAGCTTAACCCCCAAAGAATACTCGCTGCTTGAGTACTTTATGCGAAACCCCGGCCGCATTCTCACCAAAAACCAGATTATCCAGCATGTCTGGGACTTTGACGCCGACATCCTGCCGAACACTGTCGAGGTTTATGTCGGCTATTTGCGAAACAAGATTGACGCGCCCTGCAAGGGCCAGGCCCTTGTCAAGACGGTTCGCGGATTTGGCTATAAAATTGCTACCCATCCTGTCATTCCCGCGGAGGCGGGAATCCAGCCAAGGCAGGATTCTCATGATATGAAAGAAGATGAAAAGATTATCAAAAAGGGAGGAAACGGTGGAGTTTAAGTCGGCCATATGGAAACTGACGGGATTTTACGTGCTGATCGCTATGGCCATCAGCATTATTTTCAGCGTGGTGCTCTACCAGTTTTCATCTCGCGAGCTCGA
>JAJYLR010000006.1:0-5484 GCA_021787535.1 bacterium | reverse complement strand
GTTCATCTTGCTGTGATTTTGATGGACAACGCCATTAAATATTCTCCAAAGAACACGAAGGCAGCGGTCACGCTGAAGAACGATCATGGGCACGCAGTTTTGGAAGTGAAGGATCAGGGAGCGGGCATTAAAGAGTCGGATCTGCCGCAAATCTTCAACCGATTTTTCCGCGCCGATATTTCAAGGTCGAAAGAAGGCACCGGCCTCGGCCTTTCAATCGCCAAAAAGATCACCGAATCCCACTCCGGCACGATCCATGTGGAGAGTGATTCTTCAGGTTCAGTCTTTACTATAAAATTGCCAATTGTAAAGTAATCATAGTTTAATACGAAAAGCAATATATTGCATCCGCTTTCACCATCAAACTGCCTCTTGCGAAATAAAGCCTGTCTACTTGTTTTGCTATCCTCTGACATGTAGAATAGAAATATATAGGAGGGATATTTTTGGAAAAGGTCAGTAACATGCAAACAAAATTGTTTAAATTTCCCAGTATAGGCGATCAGATTCATGCAACAATGGTTGATTGGTCCATTAAGGAAAATGAAAGACTTGGAGAAGATAGTGTTGAATACATTAAATCTCCTATTAATTATACTGGCAATAAATTCAGAATTCTTAACCAGATAGACAAGTATTTCCCGAGAGATGTGGATGTTTTTGTAGACCTTTTTTGTGGTGGTGCAACAGTTGGCTTTAACGTTAATGCGAAGAAGATTATCCTCGTAGATAATAATATTTTTGTCATTGCATTATTAAAACATCTAGCGAGCTCTGACTATCTTACATTAAAAAGGCGCCTCGAACTTTTAATTGCTGAATATAATCTTTCCTATTCAGCCAAACATGGTTATGGCTATTATCGTGAGCAAGGTTATGTCAGCGGAAACAATGGCTTGAAGGAGTTTAATCATGATGGTTTCTATAATTTAAGAGCAACGTTTAATAGACAGAAGGATAAATTGACGGGGCACTCTTTGGATATGCTGTATATGCTTATGGTTTATGGTTTCAATAATGATATACGTTTTAATAGAAACGATGAGTTTAATCTACCTGTTGGAAAAACAGATCTCAACAAAAATAATTTGCAGAAGTTAGAACAGTATATTGTGAGAGCAAAGAAAATTGACTATGAGTTTGTCTGTGGTGATTTCAGGGATAAAAAAATCAAGAAGGTATTACTGAAAGCTGATTTCGTTTATGCGGACCCACCGTATATGATTACTAATGCAGTTTATAATGAATCGAATAAATGGGGGAATCAGACCGAAAGGGAGCTTCTATCCTTGCTTCAGGAACTTGATAATCATAAAGTACGGTTTGCTCTATCCAACGTTATAAGCAAGGAGGGGATAATCAATGAACCCCTAGAGGCATGGGTTAAGCTTGGTAATATTAAGTGTGAATCTATTAACTATCATTATAGAAGCTCTAGTTATAACAAAAAAAACAGATGGGCAAATGAGAAAGAGGTATTAATCACAAATGGTCACAAAAGAACGTTTGAAAATCCAGAACAGGCGATATATTGGAAACAAAAAGAAGGTTTTGCCCCATCTATATAAAGCAATTCTAGAAAATCAACCTCAAGACAAAAAAAACATAGTTTTGGCAGATCTTTTTGCCGGTACAGGTGTTGTTTCTGAGTTTTTCCTTGAAAAGGGATATGACCTTATTATTAATGATAACCTATATTCTAATTTTGCTTGTTATCAAGCTTGGTTGAGTAATGAAGATTTCAGACAAGAAATAATAGACAAATATGTGGATGAGTTTAATAAAATAGACTCAACTAAATTAGAAAATAATTATTTTTCAGAAATTTATGGTGGCAAATACTATTCAAATAATGATGCTAAAAAAATTGGATATATTCGTGAGGAAGTAGAGAGGACTAAACCGAAAATTCAAAGTAGGGAGTATTATTCTTTGCTAGCCAGTCTTTTGTATGCAGCAGATAAAGCAGCTAATACGGTTGGTCACTTTGAACATTTCCTGTCATCGGTTCCCAGAGATAATATAGTAGAATTAAGGAGTCCTTTATTAAAGCAGTATAAAAGCAAGATTACAACTTATGAAGAGGACACAAATAAGTTAGCTAAGAAGATTGAATGCGATATCGCCTACATTGATCCCCCCTATAATGCGCGCCAGTATGTGAACTTCTACCATGTCTTAGAAAATCTCGCACGTTGGAACAAACCAACAGAGTTTGAGGGTAGCTCCATGAAGTTTAAGCGGGATGAACTTAAGAGCGTTTATTCGAGAGTGGGGGCCTTGGCCGCAATGGAGGATCTTATAAATAGTCTCGATGCAAACTTAATTGTTGTTTCCTATAACAATACATACAAAGCTCAAAGCACAGCCTCTAACAATAGAATCCCGGAAGAGTCTTTGGAGCAGCTACTAGAGCAACACGGCAGAGTTAAGAAGTATGAGATACCATATAAATTCTTTAATGCTGGCAAAACTAATTTTGCCGATCATAAAGAAATAATCTATACTTGTAAAAAAGTGAGATAAAAATGAATTTGCTGGAATATTACATTGAGAAGAATAAAGATAAGCAGTGGTATGACAACTTTGTAAGTGTTGCCAAGGATAAACATGGAAAACTATTTACATATACGAATACAAATTATCGGACTACTCTCTCTTTTATAAAAAACTTTCAAACGTTTCTCGCCATAGAGAATAAACCACGAGAGAAATGGCAGAAATCTGCTCACGGACAAGAAACTCACAAACAACACACTGTGAATATGGTAGAATCTCGCCTATTCACAAAGCATGAGGGATACTTTGAAAGAAGTTCGAAAGGACTTGCATATACGCAGTTTATCGACAAGGAATTTCCTACAAATGAAAAATGGCTGATCAACTTTGTTTTTCTAAGCGACTCTTATTTTGATAAAAGGATAAACTACCCGCTTGTAAGGTCTCAGGAATTTCTTACCAAGATGGCAGCAATATTAGGCGCAAGTGCAATACAAGACATGGTAGAAAATTTTGTCCTTATGGGTGGCTTAAAATGTACAATGGAAGACATCATGCATACCGACTTCTTCTATATACATTCATTGTATGATGATTATGAATTTCTGAGCATGTATAAAATAGCTAGTGATTCTGACAAGAGGGCGCTACAAGATTATGTAGTCGATAATTATGTGAACGAGAAATATTCATGCTGTATATCAGAAAAATATAGACCGAGCGGCAGGTATAATCAAAAGATGATTCAAGATGATGCTAAGGTAGTTCTATTTTCCAATAAGCTGGCGTTACTTAGAGATGCTGATTTTCAAAACATGTTTAGTAGACTCATTGACTATTATTCCGGTCTGATTGAGTGTGATCCAAGTATCATTAGAGGCTTTATATTTAATAATAGCGATGTTTTCGAGGCAATATACATTAACATCTCTGGCATAGAAGAGTTGGAAGATTATCGCGAGGAGCAAGTTATTGAAGTCAGCCCGACTATTATAAAGGACATTCCTAAGCTAAAGGTTGATGATACAAATTACAAAGGTAAGCAAAGAATTATTAAGGAATATATCGCGCTCAAAAGTATAGCAAAGGAGGCAGAGCAGTACAAATGCGCTCTCGAAAAGATACACCAATGTTCATACTTTACAAGTAAGAAAACTAACAAAAACTATTTGGAAATACACCATTTAATTCCTAGGGAATTTCGCAACGACTTTGATTCTTCCATTGAGGTGCTAGCAAACTATATACCGCTTTGCCCAAGGTGCCACAGGCTTGTTCATAACGCAACCGACAGAGAAAGAACTCCGGCAATTCATTATTTGTCTGATGCGCGATCAAAAAGACTTGAGCATTCTGGTGTACCGGTAGAACTTGAGGAAATATATAGGTATTATAAATTGGATGCCTGAGTTCGTTTACCCTATTTCTGCCTTTAAAAAGATGATAGCTCTAAGCAAACTCTCAGCTTTATTTTTTTAAATAGGTAAAACTAAGATTTATTTTTAAGAATCAGATAAGATTCTGGGCCCTTCTGCGCTAAAGCGGAGTTTATCCGAGCTCTGGTGGAGAACGGGCAGGCAAGCCAGAATGACGAGCCTAGCGAAAGGCAAGGAAATTATATGGGAATCGTTAGCCGCGGGGTTCGAAATGCTTTCAGGAATGTCATCCGGACCGGATCTATCGTTTTTATTTTGGCCATCTCGATATCGATGGCGCTCGTCATGCTCTTGGCGCTAAAGACCGTGCAGTCAAAGATTGACTCCGTGAAGTCGTCTGTCGGCAATACCATCACAGTGGCTCCTGCCGGAGTGCAGGGATTTAATGGCGGTGGCGACCTTCTGACCGCGACCGATCTGTCGGCGGTTGGCGCGCTTCCTCATGTTTCGAAAATGACCGAGGCTTTGAGCGATCGGCTGACGCCAGGAACAGATACAAACCTACAAGCTTCGCTGACGCCGGGATCTTTCGGCAACAGGCAGCAAAAACGCTCGGGCTTTGGAGTGGAAGGCGGCGGCGGCAGAGCCTTGAGAACCTTCACCATGCCGATCATGGTAACGGGAGTAAATGACTTGTCGGTGGCGCAAGCGCTAAACATTAATAATTTGAAAATTACCTCCGGCGCCGCATTTGACGCGACAAAAGATACAAACTCCGCGCTTGTGGGGACCGACCTGGCGGCGAAAAATAATTTGAAAGCCGGCTCGGCGTTCCGGGGTTATGGCACAAACATTACGGTGGCGGGGATTTACGACAGCGGAAACCGATTTCTAAACAGTTCCTTTGTAATGCCGATCTCGACCTTGCAGCGGCTCTCAAATCAGGCCGGACAAGTATCAAAGGCGATTGTACAGGTTGACTCGATTGATAATCTAACATCGGCCAAAGACGCCATCACTACAAAGCTTGGGTCAAAAGCTGACATCACAACTAGCCAGGAAAAAACGGATCAAGTGGTGCAGCCGCTTGAGAATATTAAAACCATCTCGTTCTACAGTTTGATCGGTTCACTTATTGCCGGATCGGTAATCATATTCCTAACGATGCTGATGATCGTGCGCGAAAGGCGAAAGGAAATTGGCGTTTTGAAAGCCATCGGGGCATCAAATATCAAAATTACCTTGCAGTTTGTCGCCGAGTCGTTGTCGCTGACGGCGATGGCCGGAGTGCTCGGCGTGGCCTGCGGGTTCGTGATTGCCAATCCGATATTGAGCGCGCTCGTTACAAGCAGTGCGTCAAGTCAAGGACAGCAAGGCGGCGGCGCCACGTACCAGACGGTACATGGCGGAGGAATGATGATCCGGTTTGCCGGAGTAGGTAACACGCTTCGCGATATTCATGCGGTGGTCGGATATGACATCCTGCTTTACGGCGCGCTTGCGGTAATCGTTATTGCCGTCGTCGGCAGCGCCATACCGGCATTCTTAATTTCTAAAGTGCGGCCGGCGGAAGTGATGAGAAATGACTAGGGTGGGTTATTGGGTTTAT
>JAJYLR010000003.1 GCA_021787535.1 bacterium | reverse complement strand
CAGTCATTCTTCAAGAAAATATACATTGGTGAAAAAGGCAGGAAAATGAAGGAGCCGGAATACACCGATCTCTTCCATGAAATCTTTTCAGGCGATGGTTTGAATAAGTCAAACCTGGTCGGGGTGACAGGATTTGAACCTGCGACCTCACGCACCCCATGCGTACGCGCTAGCCAACTGCGCCACACCCCGTTATGTATACATTTTAAAACAAAGCCACTGGAAAGCCGAGAAGATTTACGATAGGTCTCGTGAGACCAAAGATAATCCCGAAAAGCCCGCTGTTCGGGCTGATAAAACTTAAGAAAATAAGAGCCAAAAGAACCATCGGCCCATACATTTCAAGTTTCATTATGTCAACGCTTCGCGGAAGAAACCAGTACAGAACTTTCGAGCCATCAAGCGGCGGAATAGGAATGAGGTTAAAAATTAAAAGAAGCACATTAATCTGTACAATTACATAAAGAAATATATAGATAAGCGAGTTAATATCCACTAAGCGCAGAAGGACAGGCACAGAAAAAACGATAGCTAAAACTAGGTTTGTCAGAGGACCGGCAAGCGATACAAGAGCCGAATCCAATCTGGGATTTTTAAAGTTTCTTTCGTTAATTTGCACCGGTTTTCCCCAGCCGATGCCAATCAAAAGAATCGCCAGAGTCCCTAGTGTATCAAGGTGATGCAAAGGATTTAGAGAAACCCTGCCCATATGTTTCGCTGTCGGATCGCCGAAGTAGTTAGCGGTAAACGCATGCATAAACTCATGAAAAGTCACTGCCAGAAGCAGCGCAACTATCAGAAAAACAAAAAGTATCGGATTTTGTGATAAAAGTGAGAGCATATATTACCTCGGATTTTAGTTGACTGGACAACGGAAATATGGTAACATTGACCAGTCAGTTTATCAATCTACATTATTCTAATTAAGGTTAAAAATGTCTATCGAATGCGAAGTTTGCGGCAAGAAGCCGATGACCGGCCATAACGTCTCCCACTCCCACAGGAAAACAAAGAGACGCTGGCTTCCCAATATCCAAAAAGCAACAATGGTCATTGACGGCAAAGAGCAAAAAGTAAAAGCCTGCGCCAAATGCATAAAAACTCAGAGCAAAATCAGAACAACTAAAAAATCGGCCTAACAGCCGATTTTTTTAAATTCAAATTTTTGTTATGCGGCTATCGGTTCGAAAAGCGAGGATCAGACTTGCTAAATATTTGAAAAATCGATTTGCCTTTAGGCCGACCATGGGAGTTATGATTTTTCAAACATGAAGTAAGTTGTAAGCCGACCCTTTGAGGAGCCGTCTAAGCCGCGATTTTTGCTCTACTTTTTCTAAAAAAGTAGAAAGAAAAAATTAAATTTTAGATCCCGAATCAGACGTGGAATGACAAAATAGAGATTCTGGACAAGCCAGAATGACACAATGAATCTAGCTTTTGAGCACTACCACTTTCATCTCTTCCGGAAGGTCTTTTTTTGTAATCTTTAGCTTGTCGAGAGTTTCTGGCTGTTCGCCAATCTCCTTGATAAATTTATCAACCGGATCGATATTATCAAATCCTCCGGGTACCTTGTAATGCATAGGAATCACAATCTTCGGACTGACATCGTTTATAACCTTAACGGCTGTTTTAGCGTCTATCGTATAGACGCCTCCAACAGGAATCATGAGAATATCCACGCCATCCATAGCTTCTATTTGGTCATTATCAAGCTCTATTCCAAGATCTCCCAAGTGGCAGAGATGAATCCCGTCTATTTCCATGGTAAAAATGGTATTTAAACCGCGCTCTTCTCCCTTTTGATCATCGTGATAAGATAAAATTCCCTGAAAAAAATTTTCTTTCACTTCATATTCGCCGGGAGAGTCCAGAAGCAGAGAGTCACCCTTTACCCCTTCTTTATAGTTGTGGTCCTGATGACCATGGCTGATAGTAACTACATCGGCTTCCACCTTTGGCATTTTGAAACTGATTCGCGGATGATTAAAAGGATCCGTTATAACAGCCAGGTTTTTCCCGACTATCTTAAAACACGAATGGCCCAGATGTGTTATTTCCATTTTTCTCCTATTTTTTACTTATTCTAAGATAACACAGTAGCACCGCGCCTCCAAGTATATCGAACAACTATGAGCCGTTTTTGATAGCCGGCCATTCCTTCAAAACGACGACTACGCTTGAAGCTACCGGAACAGCTAAGATCACGCCTAGTATTCCGAGAAGTTTTGCTCCGATAAGCATTGAAGAGATAATAATGACGGGGTTTAAACCCACCGCTTTTTTCATAACTTGCGGAACTAGGACATGGCTTTCAAATTCTTGAACGAATATATAAAATGCAGCCACAATAATCGCCATAACCGGACTGATAAAAAGAGCCACAAGTACCGCCGGAATGGCCCCGAGTATCGGTCCGACCATTGGAATAAGTTCGGTAAAAGCGGCAATCAAAGCCAAGATTAAAGCAAAGGGAATATGCATAATCCAAAGCCCGATAAATGTCGCCAGTCCTACTGTAAATGATAAGATCAGCTGGCCGCGAAACCATAAGCTAACCTTTCTAGTGATTTCACTGAATATTTTGAGAAAAATTTCTCGCCTCGACTCAGGCACAAAAGCCGATACAGTCTGTTTCATGCCGTTTTTCAGAGAAAGCACGTACGCGCTAATAACCAGTACCGCTATAAATGACCCGACGCCGGAAAAGAAACCAAAGACCCTATGTGATAGTCCCCCGATTTGCCAGTTTTGGATAACTGCGGGGATGTTTTGTATTGAGGTGTTAATATACGTCTGGACTCCCTGGGGCCAAGTAGAGATCATGCCGCTAATATCTTTCATATAAGTATCTTGGTTTGCAATCAAGGTACCTACCTGTTCATTTAAGATAGGAACAATGAGATTTATAAGAACGGCGAGAACCCCGATAAAGAGCAAATAAATCGCAAGAACACCAATCCATCTTGGTATTTTCATGTTTTTCTGGAGTTTGTCTACAGCCGGCTCCAGTGCAGCTGAAACAATAAAGCTGACTGCAAGTATTACCAGGACATCTTTAATTAAGTAAAGAAAAAACACAAAAAGCAAGATCCCGATTATTTTAAGAACCGTTAGTGTAGGAACATCAAACCTTAACGGTTGTTTCTCCATTAATCTGCTGCCTTTTCTTCGTTATTAGATTTCGAGCTTCTAAGGCCTTCTCCCTCGCCGGTTTCATCGATATAATCGATGACTACATCTTTTGGGCTAGCCATAATTTCAGTCATAAATCTATCAAACATTAAACGCCTATTTTCGAACTCATCCAAGGTCATGACAGAATAGTTCAACTCTTTGCGCGATTCTTTCTCAAGCTGAGCAATAAAAGTTTTCAAACGGCGCTTGTTGACTTTTCCAACAATAAAGAAATCAATTGGCGATGAGTTATCTTTAACAAAATAACCCATCTTGGCGGCATATGAAACTTCACCCAGCTTCCTGATAGTTTCAGCCAGATCAGCTTCTTTGGTCTTCTTCTCTTCTTTTGCGGTTTTAGTAAATATTTTTTTGAGATCTGGATAAAGAGGAGATTTTTTGTTTGCCTTATAGTAAAGTTTGCCTTTTTTACCTTGGCTTACCACCAGACCTAAGGATTTTAGATTTGCCAGTTCCCTTCTGACTGAGTTGATCTGTTCGTTGATAGTCCTGGTAATTTCACGAACGTAATATGATTTATCTTGATTATTGAGAAATAAATTCAAAAGTTTGGCTCTGGTTTTTGACCCAAAAAGTTTTTCGTGCACTTTTCTTACTCCTTATTTAGTAAAGGCATTCTAGCACGAAACGAAATATTTGTAAAGGGTTTTATGGGTAAATTGTTCAAATAAGTTGTACGTTAGGCAACTAGGAGATTAGTTAAGTAGTTAATTTGGTTATGTGTCCTATTTACCTAATCCCTAATTAACTTAGCAACTGCTTCCTTAAAAAGATCACCGCGCTCCTTGTAATTTTGAAAAATATCAAAAGAGGCGCATCCAGGTGAAAGCACAACCACATCTCCGGGTTTACTGGCGTTATCCACCCTTTTTACCAAATCTTCCATATTTTCATATCCCTCCCGGACATCTGCTTTAGGGTTTATTTTTAAGATTTGTCTTTTTATTTTGTTAGCTGTTTGTCCTATCAGAAATATAGTTTTGGCTTTCTTAGCTATTACCTCACTCATTTCCGAATAATCCGACCCTTTTTCGCTTCCTCCGGCTATGAGTAGCACCGGTTCTTCGAAAGCTTTGACTGCGGCAATTGTTGATTCCGGAGTCGTCGAGAATGAATCGTTATAATATTTAACTCCGCCTTTTTCGGCAACAAACTCGAGCCGATGTTCAAGCCCTTTGAAAGACCTCACTGTTTTGCGGATTAATTCAAAGTCGGCTCCGGCAAGAGATGACCCCATGACGGCTGCACAAACATTTTCCAGGTTATGCCGGCCGCGAAGCTGTAATTCACTGAATGAAGCAATTTTTTCTTCCTCATTTTTCCCGATCAAGATAATTTCATCATTTTCATCGACATAACAACCGCCGCAAATCCTGTCATTCCGACCGACTTCCTGCAAGGACGAGCGGAGGAATCCCTTTCTCTCATCATAATTTAAGAGATCCCTCGACTTCGCTAACGCTTCGCTCGGGATGACAGGGGAGAGGGTTGAAACTTCAAAAATATCTGCTTGAGTGAGACCGGCAAACGAACTGGAGGTTTCGTAATCTGTATTGATAACCGCAAAGTCTTCTGACCTCTGAAACTTAACAATAGATTTCTTGGCATCAACATATTCATCCCTGTTTTTGTGATAATCCAGGTGCTCGCTTGTAATCCCCAAAACCACAGCAATATTTGGACTCCTGTCCAAATCCATGAGCTGAAAGCTGGAAAGCTCCAGGACAACGATCGAATCTTTGTTTAATTCATCAATCAAGGAAATAGCCGGCACCCCAATGTTTCCGCCCAGATACACATCCTTGCCGCTTGCCTGCAAAATTTCATAAATCAGAGTGGCTGTTGTGCCCTTACCTTTCGTCCCTGTAACGCCGATGGTCTTAGCCGAACAAAGCTCCATAAAAAGCTTGATCTGGCTTGTTACCTCAGTTCCGTTCTTCTGCGCCCCTAAAAGTAAAGGATTGAGCGGAGATAAGCCGGGCGTCCGGAAGATAACATCATAATCCGAAGCAGAATTAAGATAGTCTTTTCCCGTAAAAACTTGGGTAGGGCTGGGCTGGATTCCCGCCGGAGCTTTACCCTCGACCCGATCGGGGGCGGGAATGACGGGGGTGAGAAGATCGGCAATGTCGGCCCTGATGCCGTTTTGCCTTAGAAAATCGAAAGTAGCTTTGCCTTCCGTTTCAAACCCCGCAATCAATATTTTTTTGCCTTTATATTTTTCTAACATCACATTTCCTGCCTATAATCGCCTCTAATTTTACCTGAAAACCTGCCAAATCTCCAGTTGTCAGAAAGATGTCATCCGCCCCGCTGCCTGTCGCCAAGTCAGAGAATTTACTGAGCTGCTTTATCACCGCCTCTTCCGGAGCGATGAATATCTTATCGGGATATATGCTTTCTAATATCTTTTGGATTAAATGATAATGCGTACAGCCAAGAACGATGACTTCTTCTCCATCAATCTTATTATCCAGAATATTCTTTAATTCACTTGCTTGAATATTTGGAAATTTTTCTTCAATTAAACTCACTAGGCCGTTTGCGCCGATAATTTTGACATTACCATAGCTTGCGGCTTTGTTTTTCAAATGCGAGCGAGAAGTCCTGTCTGTGGCAAGGACTAATGCTTTTTTATTACTGTATAGATCATGTACAACCTTGACTGCCGGCTCAACCCCGACAAGCGGAATGTCAAACTCTCTTCTGATCCTGTCTCTTGAACTAACCGTAGCACTATTGCAAGCAATGAGTACAACCTTTGCCCCTAAGTTTTCCAGCAGCTTAATATTTTTCCTAGTGAGGGCACGCAACTCTTTTTCCGATTTTTCGCCGTAAGGAAAGCTATCCTGATCAGCTAAATATATAAATGTCTTATCCGACATTGCTTTCTTGGCTTTTTTGTATAAAGAAAGGCCGCCTATCCCTGAGTCAAATATTCCGATCATACGAGTCCTATAATGAAGCGATAATGAAGGCTGCCGAACTTATGATCATAAGAGCCGTCACAATAAACCCCAATGTTTTTATCCAACCGGGACTGGTATGAGCCCCCATGATTTTCTTGTCATTGCCGATTTTAAAGATAAAGACCAGAAGCACTGATGAAATAATGCCGTTTATAACCGCCGTCCAGTAGAGCGCCGCTATGGGGTTGATGCCGACAAAGTTTATAAGCAGCCCAACCAAAGTTGAAGCGATAATAATGCCATAAAAGCCGTGCGCCCGTTTGTATTTTAAGTTTAAGCCCTCATGCCACTTCATGACTTCGGCAATGGCATAAGCGCTGGCCCCGGCTAAAACCGGAATGGCCAGAAAACCGGTTCCGACGATGCCGAGGGCAAAGATGAGGTATGCTAAGTTACCGGCAAGCGGCTTTAAGGCCGAAGCCGCCTGTTCGGCCGTCTGTATATTGGTAATACCATGGGCAAAAAGCACGAAAGCCGTGGTAATAATAATGAAAAGAAAGATTATATTGGTGAGCGACATGCCGGAGAGAACATCCTTTCGCATTTCGCGGACTTCTTCCCTGATAATGGCGGCGTGCCGGTCGCTCAAAGTGCCGTCGTCGCGCTCCTCTTCCACTTCTTGAGAGCTCTGCCAAAAGAAAAGGTAAGGTGAGATGGTCGTCCCGATAACGGCGATATTGGCCATCAAAAAGTCTTTGTTTAAATGCATTTTCGGAATCACGATCGAGTGAGCGACTTGCAGCCAATCCGGCTTAATAATGATACCTGTGATCACATACGCCAAAAGTACAATCACCAGCCACCGCAAGTATTTAGCAAAAGTATGATAAGAGAGAAAAACAGTGAAAAAGATAATGATGCCGGCAAAGACAATGGCCGACAGCGCATAACTGGCGCCTGTAATCATTCGAAATGATGCCGCCATAGCGCCGAGATCGGCGCCGATGTTTATAGTGTTTGCGACAATCAGAAGAAGAATGAGTATGAATATAGTATTTCTGCCAAACTTTTTGCGAAGCGCGCCGGAGAGACCTTTGCCGGTTACGATACCTATGCGGGCACATGTTTCCTGAACCGCAAACATGAGAGGCAGAAGATATAGAGCCAACCAAGAAAGCTCCAGGCCAAACTGAGCCCCAACGGTCGAGTAGGTACCGATACCGGACGGATCATGATCTGCGGCACCGGTGATGACACCCGGCCCCATCCTCTTCATTAATCCTTTATGCTTGTGAACTTCTCTTTCATTTTTTGGTTTCGCAAGAAAATTCTTCAAGCTTTCCGCCGTCACGTAAACCCGCCCGTTTTTTAAGACCGATTCCACGTGGCGCGCCATTATTAAGTGTCTGGCATAGCGAAGCGGGATTTTAAACTCTTTCTCAAGCTGGGTCAAAGAATAAAGCTTTATGCTCTTTTGTTTTGAATCTTTCTTTGTTTTAATCTCTGCCATTACATTTCCTTAACAATTTAAAACCTCATTCCTGAAACTGTTGAAAACTATTTTGGGTGTCATTCTGGCTTGTCCAGAATCTGTATCTTGTGTGGTAACCTTTAGATTCTGGTCTCCTATCGTCGCCAGAATGACAAATTAAGTTAGCTTTTTCAACGGTCTCCAAATTTCCTATTTACCTAATCCCTAATTACCTGAAATCAACTGTGTTGCCGCTTGGTACTACTTCAATCCAAGTCTGGCCAGTATCAAGCTTGATCGGATTACCGACCGAGTCTTTATAAACGGTTTGGGACTTTCTGTCTGCCTTTTCCCAGGTGCCGACAATCTGCTTGCCATCCATGTAAAACTCAGCTTTACCCGACCCCAGCGTTTGAAAATTGCTCAAAGTGTGGTCATAAATGTCGGTTATATTGCTGTAGCCCTCATACTGCACGATTACATTCTTGGGCGCTATTTGCTTGCCTGTAACCTTATCTTTAAAAGGTACGCCAGCCTCGCTTCTCAGCCAGACATTGTTATTTCTATCATAAGTGTAGGTAGGGTCAAATTCATAACCGGAAAAATGAACGGTCAGTTGGGCAGATGCCGGCCTTTGATCCGGAGATGCGTCCGCTTTAAAATCTAATCCTTTAAAATCACTGGTTGTCGGGTATTTTTTCTGAGCTCCAGCGGCTCGAAGCTTTTCTGTAGAGGTATAAACATTATGGGGAGCATAACGAGAGTTGTCCCGCCAGAAGTAGTTTGCATAATAAAACTGGTTGATATCTTGTATACCCAGTGGGCCTATTTTATTCAAAGCGAGTACGTTCCCCCCCACATGAGCGAAAAGCGCATCATACTCAAGAGTCCAATCAAGAAAGCACAGCCGGGCCGATCTGACCGGACCAATTTCTTCCGCCTGATTTTCTTGATAAAGCGCTAAAAATCTGGTTATGCCTCCTTCGGCCAGCGTTTCGTAAATAATGCTTGCCTTATCCAGCCCCGATTGCGGCCTGGCATCCGGATGGTTCTCGACCACTACGGCTAAGATCTTTCTGTTATTCACACTGGGATCAACTTTGATACCCTCGAGTTTCGACTGAACCCTTGTATCAACCGGTGCCGGTTTTTTGACAGGTATTTGAATATTGGGCATTTCCGCCGGCTTTGTCAGTGCCACATAAATAAGCGCCCCTCCGGCGATTACAATTACGGCAGCGCATAAAAGAAAATACTTGTTTTTGAGTACCAGTTTAATCCTGTTAAAAAATAATTTAATTTTTCTCATTTTTTCTATTTATAGATTAACTTTAAAATAAACAAACTAATCGTGATAGCCAGCTCAATACTTGCTGCGATTAAGAGGGGAGTTATAGTATTTAAGGCTGCATACAGAACCCAAAGTGCAAGTCCGGAGATTAAAACCAAAGTATAAACTATAGAAATATCAGAAGTGGACTTTGTCTTAAAGGATTTTATAACCTGAGGCAATAATGATATGGTAACCAATCCACCGCCCAGATAACCTAATATTTCTAAATTGAACATTTGTAACCATTTTACACTAAAAAAGACCTATTAAGAAGAGGTCTTTTTGAAATATAATTTATTCACTTTTTTGTTCCTGGGGCTCAACCGATTTTTCTTCACCTTCTTCCGCCTCAGTTTTTACTTCTTTGCCGCCCTGTTCTGCCTCCGGCATTTCGCCTTCTTCTACTGGCTCCTCAAGTTCGGCTAATTCCTCTTCGCTTCTAGGCGGCTCTACGAAAGCAACCGCTTCTTCTAGATCATCCTTGACCTCAACACCTTCAGGTATTCTAATGTCACTAATATGGATAACTGAGTCAAAGTTTTCGAGCGCTGAAATATCGACTTCCAGCTCATGCGGCAAATCAGCGGGCAAACATTCAACTTCAAGCTCGCTTTTATTGGTTATAAGACTGCCTGATAGGTCAATCACTGCCTTGGAGTCGCCAATGAAGTTGAGCGGTACGGTTGCTGTGATTTTCTCGCTCATCTTAACCTGATAGAAGTCCGCATGTACCACCTCATCTTTCACAGGATCTTTCTGCACATCTTTCACTAAAACATTCTTCGCTTTATCACCCTCGATCTCTAAAAGTATTAGCGTGCTTCCGCCGGATAGTTTATAAGCATGATTAAACGCCTTATTTTCAACCGAAAGCGCAATATTATCCTTACCTTTACCATACAAAACAGCCGGTACCAAACCTTGCCTTTTAAGAGCAGCTACTTTCTTACCCAAGACTTCCCTTTTCTTTGCCTGTAGTTTAATTTTTTCCATAAACCTTATTTAGATAATCCCGACATAAGCCGGGACCTTATCAATCCTTAAGACAAAATTCATCTTACCAAAAATTCCCCAAAAGGTCAATTGTTAGATAAGAAATCAGATTATTTATTTAAAATGTTTTTCAGATCGCCGTCAAAGTTTTTGAGTGATGAGTGAAAATCTATAACTTCGTTAGTCGAAATAGGTTCTCTGGGTATGCTTTTGAGATCCATTATTTTAAGGTCGCTTAAGAAATCTTTTGGGTTTTCTTTCGCATAAAAGTTAACACTAACAGGCAGTTTGCATTTAGAACAAGTCATCTGAATAAGAAATAGCCCGTCAAACTGGCCTATGAATTGTATCTCCTCAATCTCATAAACTTCTCCGCAAGCCGGACATTTGAGTGCCGTATAAATATTTTTTATAAGTTCGAAAAATTGTTTCCCGTCCATCTGCTCTCCTCTATTTATTCTAACATAGTTATAGATGCAGGCAAACTAATTGTCAATCATAACTTTAATCCAAATATCATACCAGTATACCTCAGCAAATCATCTGCCTTACCGACAGACAGATATTGAGCGGAAACTTATGAATTGATTAACTAATCTCGATCTTTGATTTGCGAATTTTCGGCGTAATAAAAAACTCCAGATATTTACCGAACATCAACCGGGTTTGGGCGTCAATTGAGGGCAGCGAGCTAAGTATAATGGCGACAATCGGAGTGAAAATCCATTGAACCACCATACCAACATAACGAAAGTGAGAATACTTTTTTGGTTTTTTAGGCAAAAGAAATAGGTATGTCCAGACGCTGAAGAAAACTCCTATCCAGGCAGTGAGAGCCAGATTGGAACTGTAGCTTGTAACATTATGAGCAATGACCGAGTTCATAAAAACCTTGTTAAAGAGAAGCGGAACCCAAGCTGTAGCAAGAAGCAGTGATGAGGAAGCCCATGAGAGATGAGAAATATATTGGCGAAATGTTTGGATAAACTTTTCTCTCTTTGGAATTTCAGGATGTTTTAGAAAATTTTTGACTACGTACGGAAAATCGCTCGCTCCCCATGCCCAGCGCCTGCGCTGCAAATACTGGCTTTTGAAAGTTTTCCAAAGTGTTTTATCTAGGAGACAATCCTGATAAATCGGAACGAGCAATGGGACCATTTCTATATTGCCGTTAAAGGCAAAATAGGTGCGGAAATACTGATGGCCGTCTTCGACGATAGTCTGGGTCGACCAGAAATCCGTCACGAGCAAAGTTTTCAAGCTCTGAGTATGCGAAGCAAATGTTCTTAAGCGGTATGGCCGCATTGACTCAACAATAATCCAAAACGACGACGCGATAGCCGCCACCCTGTTTGGCGCCGGCGCATCCCAGATATTATTGAAAAGAAGCGCTACCGGCTGATAAGTCTTTCTGTCTCTATCGGGATCAGTAATATATTTATATGTCAGACGAGAGAAATATTCCCTGTGCACCACATGATCGGCATCCAAGGTGGTAACTAAGATATTTTCAGGATCGATTCCTTCCTGAGTGATAAATTTCATAACCTTTTTACCGGCCGAGGCAATATTAGAGCCCTTCCCTTTTACTTCGCCAGCTTTATCTTTGTGGACATAAAAGATAAGATTCCTAAACTTACCGTGATATTTCCCTTCAAGCTGTTTTGAAATTTTTTTAAAATTTTTTTCATCCCTCTCTTCGCCCGTTACTACAATCATAATTTTCTTCGAGGGGTAGTTAGATTTCAAAATATATTCAAGTGTTTCATCCAAAATCTGAAAAGACTCTTTGTAAGTCGGAATAACCGCCAAATGCAGAATGTCGTCAAGTTTTTTCACCAAATACTCCTTGTCATCCAGATTTTCAAGTTCTTCAATCTCTTTCTTTAGATCGCGATACCTGATTTTTTGAAAAACATTTTTAGCATTTTTCTTATAGTCTTCTTTCAACTTTGATCGAGAACCCGGCAGGTCTCCCGAAACCGCTTTGCACCTCTCGTACCAATTAGTATGCATGTTATATTTCATGTGATAGAGTCCGTTTAGGAGATGGCGGGCAATATTGAACGCTTTCAAAAACCAATAAAGGTTAAAAATCAGAATAAAATAAGCAACCATGAGTGGGAAAGGATAAGCAAAAGCAAACGGAAAAATTATAACTGCCCAGACGCTAAGCCCTGGAATAATTTCCAGCAATCTCTGAAACCAATGCGAATCAACCCAAGTTTGCATCCTAAGAACCTCGAGCATTTAAAGCAATAGTCTCAAGAAAAACAATAATGGTCAGAAAAAGATTAATACTTAAGAAAATATAAGTCAGAAGCTTATCTTTTTTGTAAAAATACTCAGCAGCTAATACATTGGTCAACGTAACTATAATCAAAATGGCGGGTAAAATTAAAGTAGAGATCCATGAACCGGTTTTCGTAATCCCAAAAAGATAATTATACTTAATCGGCTGTGAAGTTTGATCCACCTTGAGATGAGTTAAAATAAATACTAAATCAATTGCAAGCAAAAGACCAACTGCCATTAAAATATATTTAAATGGTTTTTCCTGAAGGAAAGATTTGCCGTGCGCCTTCACAGCTTTTTTCCTCAAAGAATCCGTATCTATTTTTTTTAAGTATTGTTTATACATAACAAAAGCGGATACATTATACCTTAGTTTTTATTGAATATGTAATGGAGCCGCCTCCGAGAGTTGAACTCGGGACCTCTGCTTTACGAAAGCATTGCTCTACCACTGAGCTAAGGCGGCTCAATTCCGTCTCATTTGGAGCGGGTAACGGGAATCGAACCCGTCACTCGACCTTGGGAAGGTCACGTTATACCACTTAACTATACCCGCTATATATTAATTTTCAATTTCCAATGAATCATTTACAATCAAATCCAAAATTCTAAATAATAACCTGCATATTTTAGCACGAGTTAAGCTTAATTACCAGTTAATTGGCTTAATATAAATGGCACAAGGGTTCCCCAGCTCCCAACCGGGATAAGGATCGATTACTGTTATTTTTATAAAACCGTTATTTTCATAAAAAGCCCTGGAGATTTCATAAGGTTTATAATCCTCAGTGTTATCCAGGGTTTTAACCTTCAAAATTTGCTTACTTTTAAGATGATTTTCCGCATATTTTAAAAGTTTTGTACCAATACCTGCACGATGATAATTTTTCGCCACTGCAATCCAAACGATTTCTTCAACTCCACTATTTACTTCTCTCAGAGTTATAAAACCAAGAATATCACCCTTCTCTTCGTAAACAAAAGTAGAATAATCTAAAATCTTTTTTGCCATTTCCTGAAGAGTTTCTTCACTAAACCAATCATTTAAACAATCTGCTATTTTCAGGCATCCTTGCCGATCTTTGCTCTGAATACTTCTGATTTTCATGGCAGCAATTTTAGCATGCAACAACTTAATCTTCAATGATTGTCAGCCAGTAAGTGTGGTTAATCGACACGAATTACATGTCCGCCCGCATCAACCTCAACTAGCCTCCACACAGCCAAGACATCGGGATTTTTTAATTGTACGATTAGGAAAGTTAGGGCAGGAATCACCGCAATAAACCCGACAATGCTCAATAAATTAAATGAAAGATGCAAAGAGTATGCTATCGCTAAACTGAGAAATAAATATTTCCTGCTATGTTGCAGCGAATATTTTCTTTTGCCAAGGTAGAAACCCAAGATGCCGGCTGTGGTAATGTGTAATGTGACGCTAAATACAGCCCGTCCGGCAATATCGATCAAAAATTTAACATATGGCATACTTTGATGAATCATAAAAAAATATGATGTGTTTTCTACCAAGCTAAAACCGAGTGCTAAAGTCACTCCATAAAAGATCCCATCTGCAATTTGGTTAAACTGTACCCTATCATAAAAAAATTCTCTGAGAGTCAAATACTTTAAACTCTCTTCTAAAACACTGCCTATGGCAAGAACAACAAAAAACATTGGAACGGGATGTTTAATAAAATCCATCAGCCCCTTGGTATGATCGGGCAGCAAATAATAAGAAATTAACGAATTGAAAGCGCCGGCTAGTATGGCCATACCTATACCGAGTAAAAAAATAAAAGCCATCAGCTTCTTAGGACCGGGATCAGCACGGTCTTCCCAATAAAAAAAGGAAAACCAGAAAATAATCGGACATAAAACAAACAGAAAGTAGAGAAGTATTAACATGCAATCAAATTAAAATTTCTTCTAATGGTATTTGGTTAAAATGATCAGAACCATAAAGATTACGCCCAATGCTAGAAATATTGATGAGAGAATAATACCTACAAGACCCAAAGTTTTTTGGCCTTTTTTGCGTGCCAAAACACCAAGTACTATCCCCACCGGACCAAAAATTATCGGCAAAAAAATCAAAGATATGACCGCGCACGTGACAGAAATAATCCCCTCAACCATGCCTTTGGAACCTTTTTTCTCCACCGGAATCATTGCCTCATAATATTGTTGCGGCTGCCCTTTTTCAGGTAACTGGGATGGTCCCGAAGTCTGTGAATCCGACTTCTCCATATTCAACTCATCAAAGGCATAATCTATATCTATCTTTTTCCACCCTTGAGCTAAAAGATCGGCGCTGATTTTTTCAGGACTGTTGCCTTTTGCCAATTCTTGTTTTACGTAATCAATTAATTGTTGATTGACCATAAACAAATTGTAAACATAACCAGAGATCTAGTCAATTCTGCAAGATAAATTTTGCATATTACAGATAAATCAAAGATAATTAGTTAATGCACACCGAGATCCAATATTATGTTAATCTGCTTTCGCCGTATGTCCATACTTACGGCTATCTGGTTGCCTTTTTCGGCATGATGCTTGAAAACGCCGGCATACCGGTCCCGGCAGAGTCAACTCTCGTCGCCATGGCTTTTTTTGCCGGCCAAAAGGTTTTAAATATCTGGCTGGTTATTCCGATTGCAATAGTTGGCGACGTGGTCGGTGACAACCTCGGCTTCTGGATCGGACGCGAAGGCGGACGGCCGCTGGTTGAGAAATACGGCAAATATGTACGCATAGACCAGAAGAAATTGGGTGAAATGGAAACGCTTTTCAAGGAAAAAGGCGGACGAACCGTCTACACAGCCCACTTTTTCGCCACCACCAGAATCCTGGCCGCTCTTACCGCCGGCATGTCGCACATGGCTTACAAGAGATTTCTGACTTTCAATATTTTAGGGGCAATCTCTTTCGTCACAATCATTTCCCTCCTGAGCTATCATTTCAGCAAAAACCTGGATACGGTTCTCCGCTTTCTCCACTACTTCAGATGGGCCGGGTTCGTCGTTTTGGCCATCATTATCATCTACTACTTTCACAAACATTTTGGCAAGAAACTGTCTTCTAAAAAAAATTAATATTTTTAATACGGCAATCACTGTATTGGAAAAATCTTTCCCACAACCACCACGCTAATTTGTATTAGAGCAGTGAAAGTTGCATTTTTTAAGCACACTTGATGCTCCAATGTTCTTATTTTGTAATTCCGCCACAGGTTTTAGGCGACCACAGGCCAAGGTTTGAGTCGCGAGCGGCGCGCTCGGCAGCTTTAAACTCGGCTTGGTATTTATAAGGAATATGATAGGTATACTCGTGAGCATATCCCTGGTCGATCAGCCACTGGTTGTAATTCGTTCCATCCTGCAGGAAAACATAGCGAAGCAGCCGGCCGTACTTGTCGCGGTCATCCTGAGTAGGATCAGATTCTAACCTAATTTGCTTGCCTGAGAGCATTTTCTTAGTTTCATCCGATGCCTCCTTGCCGAAGCATTGTACCGGTTTCCTGGGATCGACCGTTTCAGGTGTATCTATGCCGATTAATCTAATCCGCTCCGTTTTTCCGTTCATATCGACGTCAATAGTGTCGCCATCCACCACGTGCGTCACCCAGTTAAACCCCGGTTTCGGCGCTTCTTTTGGCGCAGTGTAATGCGGTTTCGGTTTGTTTGAAACAGCAGCCGTTTTCGATGAAATCTGCGAAAATCCGTAAACGCCGGCTATCAAAGCCGCCACCAAAACAACCGCCCCAAACTTTCTAGGATCCTTCTTCATTCTAAAATTCTAATGGTTAAAATTTGCCGATTCAAGTAGACAAAAATTCTAAATCCGTTGCTAAAAAGCCCATTTTCTGCTAAAATAACAAAGTTAATCCCAGTCAAAATCTGTCGGTTTTGATTGAAGAGGAGGAATCTCGAAAAGGTGGAGAAATTGTTTCGACAATTTCATAATCTAATAGAGGATTCCGACGTGGCCCGGTAGCTCAGTTGGTTAGAGCGCCTGCCTGTCACGCAGGAGGTCGCCGGTTCGAGTCCGGTCCGGGTCGCCAAGTCGGACACATACTTAATAAGCTATCCAGAGATGGCTTATTTTTTATTTATGATTCAAAATCGTTAGTTTATTAAGAGGCTTCTATGATATAATATGGTACTTTTAGCTGTCCATAATCTTCATCTTTCAATCGGGAAAGGACTAACTAATGAACCTAACAGTTGAACAAAAAGTCTGGGTAAGTTTTTGTTCCTTTATGGTCTTGATTGGACTTATAGGAACTGTCGCAATGATCAGAGATCTTTGTGTGGCATGGTCAGAGCCCGGTTTTGTACTCCTTGCTATTTTTGTTTTGATGATGTTCTGGTTTATCGGGGGCCTCACACAAACAAAGAGCGTACATTCACTATTACAACCCACAAAGGAGCGGTGATATGGCAGATCCAAAAAGCATAATGAAGCAATACGGCCATAAGCTTTTACACAGAACTTTGGAGCCACTGGCTACGGATGTGGAACCTCATGTCCCGCTTAATACCCTCGTGGATGTTCAAGATGGGCGTATTCCTCCGCATATCCTCCAAAGTTACAGCCATGCCGACGGCAGCTGTGATATTTGCAACGCAAATATACAAGCGTTCTTAAAGGACAGAACAGAATATCAGCCCGCATGTATGCGCTGTAATATGATCGGCATGTGCGAGTTCGACGAAGATCCGACAAAGTGTGAAAGTCTCCACATCTGCAATACTGAAGAATTCCGGGGTCTCCCCTGCGCCATGCGAGGAGGATTTCCTACCCTCTTCAAAGATCTCGAAATTGAAATGCCTCCTTGTCCTTGCCCTGATCCTGATCTCGCTGACCTTAGCCAACTCAAACCGGCTTGGCGGTCATACCCGAAAATCTGCTAATCCTGCCACAAAAGAACGGGAGCGAGACATAGTCTCGCTCTTCTTTTTTTATCCTTTTTGTGTTATTATGATTTCGGAATTCAAACAGGAGGGTCATACCAGAAACGGTATGGCCTTTCTCGATTCAGAACCTAGGAGGTAAACATGAATTCGGTGAGCAAAGTCATTTTTCCGCCGGAGATGGTGGAAGTAGAGGGTGCACTTGCCTTTCTGGCTGGTCCTATCAAAGGTTCCGCCAGGTGGCAAGATGAGGCAATCTCGTATCTACAAAGAAAGATTCCCATCCTCAATGTTGCATCTCCTAGGAGAAATCTCGATCAAGCTAATGACTACAGCGAAAAGGATTACATTAGTCAGGCCGACTGGGAGTCTCATTACCTGCGAAGAGCCGCAATGCGCGGTGTAATCATCTTCTTTTTCGCCAAAGAGGAGACGCACTACTGTGATAGGCCGTTTGCCCGAACAACTCGTATTGAGTTCGGCGAATGGATTGCACATCATGAGATCGACGGCACCAATATCGTCGTTGGTTTTGAGGAAGGATTTGATGGTGATCATTACATTCGACACCGTCTTAAATCCCTCCCGAACGTTCCGATCGGCGAGAACCTCGAAGACACTCTCGAAAAGGCAATTGCACTCCTATGCGACATTTGTCTAATACCATACGGCCAGTGCCATAACCAGTGCCGAGGTCCGCTAAAAGTGGACTAGCACAGCCGCCCGCTCAAGGGAGAACCCGTTTTCACGAAAGTGAATCTCGGTTCTTCCGAGGGCGGGTTTTCTTTTTGGTTCCTCTATATACCCCGCTGCGTCAAAAATTACAAAGTTTAGATAAACAGACAAAAAGAGAAATGGCTCCGTACAACTACGGAGCCATTTTTGTTCTTAGTGAAATAATCTCTAGCAAAAACGCTGCTTGCTACAGGAGTGCCTGTATCCGTTCGGGGATCTTGACTCCTAACTCGAAGCGCCCCTGGCCGATGGTATAGTCGGCTTTCAGCATGCCAACGATTTGTTCATCAGTAAGCTCAGGGTCGTAGACGAATGCGTCACGGCAACGTGCCGTGCATCCATCGTTTGCCGCAAGGCAAGCCATGCAAACTGCTTGCGGCGGTTTGTGCCGACAATTACCGCCACACATCCTAAACCTCCTTGTCAATTTTTCACCAAGACAGACTATATAGTATCATAATCTAAGGTATTTGTAAAGCATTGGCATTACCTCTGCTTCGGCTTGTCAAAAAATAATAATCAATAATGTCTTTGAATAGGCATTATTTACGTCTATGTTATAATTTAAACTATGAAAGAAATCACTCCAACCGAGGGCCTGAATATCCTCCATCCGCTTTTGTGCACGCTCGTTATTTGCACGGACCGGGATGGCAAGCCGACAGGCATGACGGCCAGCTGGTTTTCCCAAGTATCTTTTGACCCGCCGAGAATCATGGTTTCGATCGGCAAGGAGAGATATACCTATAATCCGCTCAAAGAAAACAAAGAGTTTGTGGTTGCCATACCCAATAAAGATTTGGAAAATACAGCTCTCGTTTTCGGCACTACTTCAGGAAGAGATATGGATAAATTTAAAGAAACGCGAGTTAAAACAACGAAAGGCAAATACGTAAATGCTCCACTGCTCACTGACGCGACCATAAATCATGAATGCAGAGTGACAGGTATTTTTGATGCCGGCGATCACGACATATTCCTTGCCGATGTTGTCGCCTCCTGGGTCAATGAAGGCAAGAAAGTTTTGATGAATCTGGGAAAAGACGGAAATGGCAAAAGAATTTTTGAAGAGTTTTAATGGTATAATCAAAATATGAAAAAATATCCACTCAAAGTATATGTTATAGCAGTTGTGATTGTCCTCATTATTCTCAATCTTCTAGTGTGGTACCTGCGAGGCAGTGCAGAATCGACCGTGGTAATGACTTTCTCTGCCGGTTTTCTGCTTGGGATGCTTGCAATGTACATCGCCGTCCACGTCTACAAGTGGAAATAATATATTCATAAATTTTAAAACTGCCCGTATTATGTTAAATTAGAAATAGCAATAACTCATAAAGAAAAGGAGATTTAAAAAATGGAAGAAGTGATTGTGACAACTATGAACGACTTGCCTGGATACGAAATCATCGAGGTACAGGGAGAGGTTTTTGGCCTTATCACTCGAGCCAGAAATGCTTTCTCGAACTTTGGGGCAAATCTCAGAACTATCGTCGGCGGCGAAGCCAAGGGCTACACCAAACTTTTGACAGACAGCCGCGACCAGGCAGTAGACAGATTGCGCGCAGCTGCGGCCGCTAAGGGCGCTAACGCTGTCATCGCTATGCGTTTTGACTGCAATGAGCTGGCCGGCATAGTTAGTGAGGTGGCTGCCTATGGCACCGCTGTGACCGTGAAAAAAATATAACTTACCGGCGAATATGAAAAATACTAAAGAAATAATTTACATTGTGCTCTGGGTGATAACCGGAATCCTTTTTATGGTAACGCTTGGCGGAATTATTGAGTTCGTTTCTCTTGAGCTCTATGGCGCGCTCAATCTGACTGCAGTGCTTTATGGCATCATGATAGCTCAAGGCGTAGTTTTGGGCATTGTCCTTGGGCCTCTTGCCTGGCATAAGATATATGTCGAGGGCGTCCGCGGCAAAAAATATATTAAGAAATAATTCCCTAAACTTTAGCTAAGCTTTCCCTATCTTTTTCATTGGGCAGGATATGAGTTTGGGGTAGCGCTTTAAAATTAGTTTTGCCGCCATGACGGCAATGAGAGCAACTATTCCGGTGAGTCGGCCTGGTCAAGCACTGTGTCTTGGGTCGGCTTCTGATTCGGATTTTTAAAATAGTTTTCAACTCCCTGGACGATTCCCGACGCTTCGTCTGCAAGCCGTGTCGAGCCGGCCGCACTTATGAGTGAATATTCACG
Organism: bacterium; assembly: GCA_021787535.1. Classification (GTDB taxonomy): domain Bacteria; phylum Patescibacteriota; class CPR2; order UBA1875; family JAJYID01; genus JAJYID01. Next base: position 44,468 of record JAJYLR010000003.1, on the reverse strand, counting down.
ATCACTGCTTATAAAAAAGCCTTCTACAAGTGCTGCCGGCATCTTGGCTCTCATGAGTTCTCCATCATCAAAACTCGCTATACCATTATTTGTAGTGCCCAGGCGAGCCGCTTCAGCATTTGCGAGGCTGGCCGCCAGCCCTCGTGAATTCTGATTATAATAAAGCGCTGTCGTGTAATCAGTGGCGCTGTCGGTAAAGTAGTTTTGATGAATCGCTACTAAAATGTCGGTATTTTTGCCATTACAAAAAGTGACCCGGTCGTTGTTTGTCAGATACGGATCGTTGGTCGTTCTAGTCATATAGACCTTGTAGCCATCATTTTCAAGGATACTCTCTACACGCTCAGCCACCCGCAGATTGAGGTCGCGTTCATAGAGATCTTGGTTGTTCGCGCCAGTGTCGCTGCCGCCGTGGCCGGGGTCAAGGCAAACTGACCCAAGCGTCCTTTTATCCGATTTTTTAGCATGAACAAGGCCATCCGGGATTAAACTCACACCTTTTATTATTGCAAGCGTAGTGCCGATGACAATGACAACAACAAAGAAGCTTTTGATTCGTTTCCTGGATGCTCTTTGTCTTGCCAGTCTTCGTCTATACATAAAGGTTATCATCCGGCATCTTGCTGAGAAACTACTGACAAGCCAAGGGCTCCTTCAATCATGGATGGTATAAATTATAAAGCTAAGGTATACCTATACTTTTGAGATGCTTTTCAATTTTTTCAGGACTTGAGAATTCTTCAGGCCATTCCCTATCGCCCTTCAATACATTGGCACAACAATCATGAAGCTCTCGGAAAACTCTTTGCCACTTATCATTCAATCCAGATGTTTTTGATATCACCTCTAGTGCTTTAATGAGATTCTCCACTATTTTGTCTTGTTCTATATTCCATTCTCTCCGTTGCATCTTATCAGATTTATTATTACGATAGCTTGGATCACGCCACACCGTTAAATGCAAATCGTGGACTTCGATTGATCGATAAATGTTTTCTAGCTTTTTGTATAATTTATTATCAATAACACTCAAAGAGATTCCAAAATACTTTTCTGAAGTAATATCAGTGTCCCGACTTAATGGCATATAAAACTTAATTAATGAGCGGGCTTTTTGTAGAACTGCATTGCGTGCAACAGTTCCTATCTCAGGAATGAAATCATTGATGCATTTATGCTTATCAGCCTGCTTGTAGGCAAATTCCGCACGCACTAAGCATCTATATTCATACACTAAATGCCCAAAGGCTTTCGCTGGATCTATTTTATACTGTGAGTTCGTCATAATGCCTCTAAACTCACTTCCCCAACTTCTTCATTGGGCAGGATAGGAGCTTTGGACAGCGCTTTAAAATTAGTTTTGCCGCCATGATGGCAATGAGAGCAATGATAATACTGCCAAAAATATCGATCGGATGATGGACACCGGCCAGAACCCTGGCGATGCCGACCCAGAGAGCCAAAACGGCCAGGATGATGCCGGCATATTTGTTGAATAGATAAATTACGAGAGCCGCGCCCATGGAAATGGCGGTGTGGTCTGACGGGAAGCCGTTGTCAGCCACGTGCGGAATGAGGGGTGTGAAGTGACCGACGACAAAAGGCCTGGCTGAATAGATTAAGTGTCTGGATAACCAAATAAGAGCCAAAACAATAATAGCTGCAAAAATAGCTGTGACAATCATTTCTATGCGCTTTTCCATCTTGGTTTTATAAAATGTCAAACCTATCGCCGCCAAAATGATGACAATGTAGAGATATTTGGCAGATAAAATAACAAGCGTATTCATAATAATAATCATATTACAAAAACCCGGCCCGAAAAAGATTGACTTTATGTTGCTTTTATGTTATGATTAAGCATTACCGAATTTATTCGATAATCCCTGCTGCGAGGGTCTCGCAGAAAGCACCTAGGAAAGGAATATACGTGAGCAATCAGCAAAGACAAATCATGATTTACCGTACCCCTTACTCCAATTTTATGGACAATAATACTTTCAAAGAAATCATCAGGCAAATTATCACCGATCGCGCAGAAGCACTCGCCAGACTGCATGCCAGCGGCGAATACTCCAGACCTTCCATGGGGTATGCTATCCTCGATCCAACCGCTCCAGCTGATATACCAACCTCGCAGACACTCATGGTTTTGGCCGAGGTCGGCCCGGAAGGCGAACGCTTCGGTATCAATGCCCGAGCAAAGGCCTTCGAACACCGTAATCTGAACGCAAACTGCGGCGTCGGCGTCTTCGTCTCCCAGCATCGGCTGCAGCAAGGCGCTTTCCGCTTCGGCTTCTCCGCGGATGTCGACGGCACTATTGTAGGTGCCAGCGGAGCTAGTTCTATTCAGGACCGGCGCGAAGCAACCATCCTGGGCGCGGACTTCAACTATCGAGTTCAGCAGTTCATCGAGAAGTGGAAGAACGCCAAGGAGAATAAGGAAGGTTGGTGGATGAATAATGATAATATCCCCGACCGCCGCTACACCGAAGAAATCCCTGACCCGCTTTTCACTCTGTAGAGACTGATCTCTGGCGGATCACAAAGGAGGTGAAGCAAATGGCTAAACAAGGTACTAAAACACAGGTAGAGCTCAAGCCCGGCCAGATTTCACGGGAGCAGTACGCTCAGATCGGTGAATGGTTCACCCAGAAAAAACACCTTGATGCGGTGATTAGAGCCTGCATCGGAGACAGAATGGTGAACGGAATGCCGCATCTCAAACTGATCTCCAAGAACTCTGAACTTGAGCTGTCCCAGCACATGGAGGAAGCTGCTTACAAAGCTATCGCCGAGATCGCCGATCAAGAACGGGAAGATATGCTGACTTTGATCCGCTCAATCATCCCTGACTGGCAGTGATACTTTTCTGTCCGTTGAAGCCGTAACAACTCCCGACTTCCGACTAGTAACAAGAAGGTGAAACGAAGTGAAGAAGAAGAAAAACAAAGCGCGTTGTACCAAGCAAGTGGTCGAAGAGAGTAATGGCACGATCATTTTGAGAATCACGGAGTGGCCAAGAGGTATCATCGGATACGTCTTCAAGCGCAGCAACACCGTGATACCAATCGACTCGCTCGAGATCTTCGCGCAGACAGAGCCCATCAAGTTCCTCGAGCTTGCTTACCGGTTCTTCGCCGACAGCGCGTACTCAGATCTGCTCAGAACTCCTGATCATTCGGAGAATTGGCACCGCTTCTGCAATCGTATCCTGAATATAGCACACAGTCGTGGCATAACCTTCGGTGGAATGCTGGGCTGAATCTCCATCACCCTCGGGTAAGGCAAAAAACCCTCACTCGAGGGTTTTTTCTTTTAAATATATTATTCTTACATTATTTTACATTAATCATTAAAGATTTTTCTGACATCTTCCTATATTAAAACATGCTAATTTATGATATAATCAGTTCTGGAAAGACAGAGGGTCACGGGCAGTGACCTTTTTGAAACCGCGAACCTTAGAAAGAAGGTGTCCAAGATGGCTAAGAAATTATCCCAGAAAGCGATCTGGAAAAAGGCAGCCAAAGAGGCGAGAAAGCGGATACGCGTTCTACTAAGCTGGGAAACTCCCCCTGTAAAACTTGACGTGGCAGAGCTTAATGTGCTGATTCGGCAAGATAGGCGTATTAAGACCACTCATGGCCGATCGGGAGTCTATAAAACAGAGTTTGAGATGAGAATCGCCGACCTGATTCTTCGCCAAGGTGCAGTAGAGTGGGTGTCAGGGCGAACCCTTGCTATGCTAATCCCCAATCTGAAAATGGCTGAGAACGACGCTGGGGAAAAGCAATATAATGACTTAGCAGAGCTCTTTGGCCAGGAGTGGGTTCACGCAAGGATCAAGAGAACTGAAGTCATCTTACCGGGTTATCACTACATCACCAGAGAATACAAGCAGGGAGACGCAGCTGAGGAGTTTGAGGAATCTGATCAAACTCAGGCACCGGAAAAAATCTGGCAGTACGAGTTCCTCCTCAACGAGAATGACAAAAATGACACCTATAAACAGCTGGCTTGGACGGAGGCCTTGAACAATAAAATCAGAGTCGATGTTGGAGAGATTACCATCCGTAAAAAGGAGGGTAAGTTGCGCAAGGGCCAGAAAAAGGTCTGATAATCCCAATATGGCCTTCATACCGCCCAACTCTTCGCAAGAAGAATTGGGCGGTTTTTGATTTGTGAATTAATTTGAAAACTCTAAAGTGCTAAAATAGTTGTATGGCAAAGGAATCAAAATTCAGCAGAAAAAATTTTACCCCCTTTCATTATTTTCTAGGGCTTTTTGCCATCAATCTTGTTGTAATGACTATAGCCGGGATTTTCTATAACGGCCATTTTCACTTCTGGACTGACCCTTTGAGCGATTTGGGCGATGCCTTCAATGCAAAAGGGTTGCCAAACCCAATATCATCTTTCCTGTACAGCGCAGATATGGCTCTGTCCGCTTTTGTCATGTTTTTAATCGCCAACCGTTTTCGGAGCGATCATAAAATGAATATTTTTAAACCGGCTCTCGGTGTGATCGGCGGACTTGGCGCTATCATCGCCGCCTTTTCTCCGGATGATATCGCTCATCCCTATCATGCCTTCGGCTCGGGTATGTTCATCGCATCACTTTGGGCCTTGGCTCTCATCTATCTTTTTGACATAAGAAAAAACGTCGGCTGGACAAAGTTTGTCATTCTACAAATATTGCTGCAAATCCCTATCCTCGCCTATGCCGGAACATATTTCCTGAGTATCGATCCCTTATCCTATATCCTGCAAAAGTTCGCCTTTGCTTCCTTGGCTGCCGTTTTACTATTTTCAGTGCGCAAATATGAAAGAACTTACATTCTGAGGAATTTCAGCGCTTCGTAGATTAAGAGCGCCGGCCAGACGAGAGCTTTTAGAATGCCCCAGACTCCCAGCCAGAACGTTGCCGCATGCTGGATGTAGTAGACGAGCGCGCCAATAAATCCTAGCCCGTAGACTGCTCCGGCCCCGGCTCCCCCACCGCCGCATTTCCAATTTTGATTCTTTGCCATTTTATCTCCAAATAAACTGACTCCATTCTAATTGATTGTTTGCAAAAAAATAGTGGCAAAAAGACAATTTTTGCCAACTTTCCGTCAACACCAATCAAACCTAATGAGAGGCGGGCTTTAATGTGAAGATTGTATTCTCAGTAATACTGTCGATTTTACCGGGGTATAGAGGAACGTTGACTGTGCGGTTGAAAACCTTTTGGGCGAAAATGCTGTTTTTGCCGACATATTGCCAATCGCGTATATTGGAAGTGAGAGAAGTGCCGAAAATTGCATCTGATTGGTGTGCCAAAGCCCAGTTAACAACCCACCAACAGCTTTTATTTAACGTATCTTGAGCGTTAGCTATTGCATCCATATTCATTCGAAGCGCGATGGATGCTGAAGGCGATGTCCCTGCATTGATGGAGATAGGCGTTTTGGGAATTGTAAAAGCAAATGGCATCCCGATCATCCCGTCTGTATCGGATGTGCCGGGGTAGGCCATAGAATCTTCTTTCATGGTGCCGCTACCTTGCAGGGTCATATCATCGGCAATAGCAAGCTCAGCCTTTCCGCTGGCTGTTGCCTGACCTCCTTGGTTGTCCGAAAAGTGAGAGGTGAAATCCAGTTCAAATTTACCGCAGCTTTTTATGTAATTATTCAGGTCCGTCTGGGTCAAGCCGGGCTGATTTTCGATCCCCAAAACCATAGCCAAGCTTTCCCACTGAAGCATATTGGCTATTTGAGTGGCATCTCCGCCGGCTGTACATTTTTTGCTTGCGTCTTCGAGGGCATTTTTCAGATCTTGGGCAAGAAGCTGCTTGCCTTCACTGGCTTGCTGCGACAGTTGGCCGTCCAGGCCAAGAAGCATTGCGGACGAAAGCCAGTGGTTATATTCTCGGCCTGAGTCTTTGATCTTGGCCGGGTCTTTGGCCGCGTCTTCTAGGTGCAGCTTGACCGAGTTGGAATACCAAATTTGCAAAATCTTGAGAAACCTCGCCTTTTGGCTGTCAGAGATTTTGGGGTCGATCGGATTTGCATAATAATCTATCGAAAGCCCTTCTCCGATAATTTCCACCGCCCGGTCCTCGACGGAATGATTGTTGGACACATATGGTACGTGGCCGGTTATTTGAATGAAAGCAACGCCGGAAAATCCGCTCATTCCCACCTGAGCCTGATTCCCTTTGATAAAGTATGGGACGCGTTTCAACTGCCCATTCTCAATTGTAAAAGCATAGATCTCTTTGCCTACAACGCTAGAGTTTGCGCTAAATATGGCCGGCTTTCCAAAAATAATCCCGGATGGTTCAAAGCTGTAGCCGTCAACGAGTTTCCATCCGGAAGGCAAGCCTTGAAGCGAGATGATTTTCGCAGCCGTTATGTTTTCGTTAGCGATTAAAGCGCCTTGAGGAATGTTTAGTTTGGTATTCTGCGCCGGCACAGCAACATCGCCGCCGGCAGAACCGACATTTGCCGAAGACTTAATCTTATTATCAAGAACTAGTTTAACATTGACCGGCAGGCCGGCTTTTGAGAAATCGCCTGAAAAGCTGCCATAAACGGCTAATGATTTAAAATAGGGAAAAAGAAGTATTCCGGCAACGGCCAAGATTACTACCGCCAGAGCAAATCCGCCAATGATTAAATGCTTTTTCCGTAACATTAGGACTATAATATTCTTGTTTTTCAATTAAGGCAAATGGAAATAAAACTTTTACGATAACTCTACCATATTAAATTCTTTCGCTTATAATAAAACCTATGGAAGGCATGAATATTATCTTTTTGATAATCATTTTCGTCGCTGCATCGGCTGTCACCTGGTTTGCCGGGATTGCGCTGACCAAAACCACCGATTCGCTGGACACCCGTTTCAAACTTGGCGATGCTTTGGGCGGTCTGATCTTGCTTGGTATTGCCGGCAGCCTGCCGGAACTGGCTATTGTGTCGAGTGCTGCCATTCGCGGAGACATACCGGTCATAATTGGCAATCTCCTGGGCGGCATCGCTTTTCAAACTCTCGTTATTGTTATTTTCGACTTTGCTATAAAGGGCAAAAAGCCGCTTTCATACTTGGCCGGATCGGTAGAGCTGCTCTTTGAAGCTCTTTTTGCCATTGTCTTAACTTTACTTGCCGTTGCCGGCGCTTTCGTTCCGGCCGCAAAGTCATTTCTTCACCTCAATCCCTTTTCGATCATAATCGTTATTGCTTGGGTGGCCGGCCTTTTCATTATAAATAAAGCGAGAGAAAATCCGCGTCTGGCGGTAAGTGTTGAAGACGCCGCTCCGGGCCGCAGCCGCAGAGAACGCCGTAAGACCGAAAATCATCCTTTCTATGCCAAAAAGTCGACTTTGCATGTGGTTTTAATTTTCGCTGCTGCTTCCATTGCCACTCTAGCGGCCGGCGTCCTGCTTGAAGAATCCGGCGTAGCCATCGCCAATCACTTCGGCATCGGCACCGGTATTTTTGCAGCTACTGCTCTGGCGCTTGTGACTTCTCTACCGGAAATAAGCACCGGTCTTGAGTCGATTTTTATCGGAGATAACCACCTTGCTATCAGCGACATTCTTGGCGGCAACGCCTTTATGCTGGTAATATTTTTAATAGCAGATATTTTAGCGAAAAAACCGGTTCTTTCATATGCAGATCACCAAACTATTTTCCTTGGCGACCTCGGTGTCGCTCTTATGGCTATTTACGGAGTTGCTTTTATTTTTAAATTAAAAAAGCGCCACCTCCGTTTGGGCTGGGATTCAGTCTTGGAAATTTTAGTCTATGCAGCCGGTATTTTCCTATTATTTAAAATCTAGCTCTTTTGACTTTTCTCACCAACGGGCTTTTTGGTAAAGACAGATATGAAGCCGCCGAGTACTATAAAGGCAGTGGCTATCGCAATGGCTTCCTTGGAAGCATCAACGATGGCGTTTTCAACATCCGACTTTATTGCATCCACAATTTCTACCGGAGCTTTTTGTTCTTCTTGGCTAAACTGCCCTCCTTCAAAGCTTGTTGAGCCGGCAGATTCGATAACTTTGTTTTTGACGGGAAGCGGAAGTTTAGAGTCATTTTTAACATTATTTTGAACGCCGGTTGTAATAGCTCCGGCCAGAACCATGCCGATAATGGCGATACCGACGCTGGTGCCGACCTGGCGCGCCGTGGCATTTATGGCAGAGGCTTCACCTGAAAGTTTCTGCGGAACGGAAGAAAGCACTATATTGGTCAGCTGAGCCGAAGCCATCGCCATACCAACCCCGAAGACAAAAAGCCCCGGCGCCAGAGTCCACCCGGTGGCAGTAGACGAGAGTTCACTGCGCAGCAGAAGTGCGCCGGCAGCTAGAATAAACATACCGCTTGTCACTATCCATTTCGGACTGATTCTTGATGCGATAAAACCGGTCACCGGCCCCACCACAAACATAGTAGCCGCCGCGATCAAGAAAAGGAGACCCGTGTGAAAAGCGTCCAGTCCAAGCACATTTTGCAAATATATCGGCATCACGAAGAAAATGCCAAACTGTCCGAGACCAATGATTACAACCGTGGCAAGCCCGACACTAAAACTGATATTTTTAAAAATTGACGGCCTCATCAAAGGAGCTCGTCCGGCCTTTTCCAGCCTGTACTCCCAGAGGAAAAATCCCGCCAGAAGAACAGCCGCCGCTAAAAATGCAAAAGGTATGACCGATACCCGAGTGAAAGGCCACTGCCAGCTGTCTATTTTAAAAATCTCATTGACGCCAAACCAGCCGTATTTTTTTCCTTCGATTAAAGCAAAGACGAGAGAAAAGAGTCCGGCGCCGGAGAGAAACATGCCCGGAAAGTCGAAGTGCTTCTCCTGTTCCCCTTTGGCTTCCTTCACAAAGACACATCCGAGGATAGCCACGATCGCTACGACTACATTAATCCTGAGCGACCAGCGCCAGGAATAATATGATGTAAAATATCCTCCGAGAAGCGGCCCAAGCGCTGCCGCCGCTCCGGCCACCGATCCCCAGACGCCAAAGGCTATGGCTCTTTCACGGCCGCGAAACTCTGTCACAATTAGTGATAGTGACGAAGTCAGCATCATTGAGGCGCCGATAGCTTCTACAAACGCCTCGCCGAAAAACAGAATCCCTACATTCGGAGCAATAGAAGCGATAAATGAACCGATGGCAAAAAAGACGAGTCCGACCATAAAGATTTTTCTGCGGCCATAGATGTCACCCAACCGCCCAACTGTGATGAGAAGTGTGGCGATAATCAGAGCGTAACCGGAGATAACCCATTCCATTGAAGAGAGATTTGTTTTGAGGTCACGGATAATATAGGGCACCGCCACATTTAAAACGCTATTGTCGATCACCACAATGGCAAGTGATAGAGCCAACACCACAAGTGCCAGCCAGCGAAATTTATCAGTTGCCAAATCCTTTAGTTTCATAAGAACTATTGTAGCAAAGTAAAAGACGTGAAAAAAGAGTTAAAAAAGACCCGCGCACGGCGGATCTTTTCTAGCTTGCTTGAAGGCTCTGTAAGTTTACAGAAAGCTCTCAATCACCCTTGTAAAAATTTTAAAATAAGATTTTTGGAAAATCAAATGATTTTAAAATTTATATTGGAATTTTTAATTATTTTCCCGAAGTAGGTTGGGATGTAGGGTTATTACTTTTGAACTCCTTCACCCAATAAGAGACTTTGGCTTTTTTTACCTGGTCATTCAACCAGCTGTCATAGTCCATGGTTTTGATTAAGATATGGCTGGCCTGCCTTTCATCGCCATTAATAGCTGTCAGTTTAATAATGTGATAGCCATAAACAGTTTTGACTAGTCCCGAGACATCCCCGGGATTTTTCAGCTTCCAGAGAGCGTCTTCAAACTCAGGCACAAGAGTACCTTTCTTAACAAATCCCAAGTCGCCGCCCTTTGAAGCCGTTGAATCATCGCTGTATTTTTTAGCCAGTTCGGCAAAATCCTGGCCGGCCTTCACTTTAGCCAGCACATCCTCGGCCTTCTTTTTGGCATCGGCATTTAGAGATTTATCGTTTTGAATATCATTTTGCAGCTTGCCGGAAAGGAACGTGTCCACATAAAATTCTTGCTTAAACCTCTCAACCGTCAGGCCGTAATACTTTTTAAGGTTTTTTGCGACTTCTTGATCCCCCCCGGTTCTTTTTACAAAATCATTAAAGGAATCATCAATATCTTTCCGGGTGTATTTAATATGGCGTTTTTTAGCTTCATTTTCAATGACAGCATTTCTCACTAATATGTCTTGAACTCTGCTTTGAGCATCGGCTAAGATTTTTTTGGCATCAGCAGAGTTAACATCCATCTTTTGCTGCTCTTTAATGTAGAATTCTTTTACATAGGTCATATAAGCTTTCTGATAATCCTCATATTTGGCATAGGAAACTACATGACCGTTAACAAATATCGCCGGATACGGTACAACTCTCGCCAGAGCCAGAGTTGCATCATCGCTCCATCCAAATTTATAAATTCCGGCTGTAAAAACAGCGAAGATTATCAGAGCGAGAGCTATAAGCGTCCCGACAGCCAACCCCGCCTTTGTCTGAAAAAAAGCTAGGACCTTATCTTTTTTGCCCGCTCCACTGCTTTTTTTATCGCTGTCGGATAGCTTTTTTACCTTATTTTTCGCCAGCCCCGCAACTGCGCCGGCTTTTTTCGCTAAAGAACCTGCTTTCTTTTTTTCTGCCATTTTCTCCATCCCTTTAAATACTCATTTAATAATATTATTTTTTCTGTACCCGAGCAATAAGAAAATTGCTAGCTCGTAAGCCGCTCTGCCAGAGCTTTCGCAATATCATCGGCGGAGAGCTCCTTTTTTGCTTTTTTCTCGGCTAGTTTTAATATAACTTCGCGAACGACCGAGGGCTTACCCACTCGCTCCATTTCTATCTCAAGACCGGACACGGACTTAATATGCACATTGCCGAGTCCGATAATAGTTGCAATAAAGCCCGAGACATTATAGGTAATGTCCTGGATTTTATGGAGATCTATTTCTTTGACCTCGCGGCTAAAAAATCCCTTTTGGCGCGCCTCGATAATTCTCTCGCTGGTTAAAATATATACGTCATAATACCAAGTCATCCAAACATAAAATCCGTAGGAAAAGGAAAAAACAACACCGGCGAGAGCAGCGATATTAATGTAGCTTGCGGCAAACGATAGAATTTCAAGCTGGCTGATGTAAGTAAGAAAAAAGATTGAAACAACTAAAAATATCAAAAATTTTAAGATCCTTTTAGTAAGAGTTAGAGGATTTTTTCTAAAGGTTTTGATGGTTTTTTCACCTGTGTTTTGTCCAGGAAAGTCTTCTGCCATAGAAAAAGTATAGCACAAGTTGCCTAAATTTAAATGGGCCGGCGCTTTTAAAAAGCGCCGGCCCAATGCCCAAAATCCTCTTCCCCGCTACCACGGATCTGCCTCGTCCATCTCCCTTAGCTCTTCCTCGACTTCAGGATCGAGGTCGAAATCCAGTCTGCTAAGATCAGCCGGAAGTTCGTCGGGATTAAGAAAGCCGCACGGCATCTTTGTCACCTCCTTCGAACATTGACTTTGGGAATAATGCTGCAACATTATCCTTCATCAGTTGTGCTACCGGAGAAAGCTAATTCGCTTCACAAATCACTCTCATACTTCACACTCCTTAAGCAGGCCTGATCTGAAATCCCAAGTCAACTTCGCTTAGATCCAAACCGGTAAAACGGCTGGTGATTTCAGTGGCTTGCCGATATTTGGCATAGAGTTTTTCAAGATGATCACTGTTAAAATCAGGATTATCCCGAAAGTACTGCTTATCAATGCCTTGCTCCGGATCACCGCCTATCCAAGCCCGCCATGAGTCAGCGTCGATAACATCACCGAGCTTAACTTTGCCGGCAGAGTCAACTCCAAACTCAACCTTGAAGTCAACAAGCATAACATCTTGCTTTAAGAGTTCCCCTTCGAGAGCGATAAAGATCTCTGCCGTTAAACTCTTAAGTTTCAGCTCGAGCGCTCGAAAATCAGCAAGCGTGTAACCAATAGACTCAGGATCAAAAACGCCGATTTCACCCGACGAAAGCGTTTTATGGGCATCATAGAGAAGGTATTGCCCGCGTTCTTCGCTGTAAACTATCAGCGGATCATGCCGGCTGTCATCTTTTAGGAACATCTCAGTGACAACCGTTTCGAACCTGTCACCCTTCTTGACGCCATCCTCCGCTCTGTCCATGAACGATCCCCAGGCAACCCGTCTGGCCACAAACTCGAGCGGCAGCATTTTCAACTCCTCGGCTATAAAAGCCAGTTCGTTGAATCTGCCTAGGTAAGCCATTGGAATGAACTGCGTCTTTAAGAATTCAAAGACATTGCAGGTCGTTTCATTGGCAAACCGGCCCTTATCTTGCAGCTTGATTTGCCGGTTGCCGTCTCCAGCCGTCACGTCGTCTTTTGAATAAATTAATACGACAGGAATAATCCTCTTCGTCTTGCCTTCCGCTAAAATTTCCAAGGTAGCCTCCTAGTAATAGGAAAATAAAGGGAGGCTAGGCCTCCATTTGTTATAATTTTACCCGATTCGACCTCAAAAATCAACAGTGATGAAATGATACCAAACTTTGTGACTATCAATAAAGAGGCAAATCTTGATACTTTGGGTTATCAATAGCTGTCATCTCTATAAGCTCAAGATTCATTTCAGTCTTTAGGTCCTTGGGCAAAATAAAGAACTTTACATCTTCCGGGCCGACTCGCATACCAAACATACCGCCTGCAGTTTCAGTATCATATTTTAAAAACTGCGAGTGATTACCCGCAATAAAACCAACATAAAAAGGTATATCTGGCGAAGCTTTGAGGACAGCAATATCTTCCCAAGACTTTAAAACCTTTTCACCTTCTTCCATAGACATCTTTGAATCCAGCTTCTTTGCTTCTTTTACGCCCTTTATTTCTACAATCGGTATTTTCGGCCAATTTTCAGGCCCTATTAGGTTTTTGTCTTTCTTCATGTCTTTCATATTATCACCTTATCTTATGTTAAAAATAAATTAATAATCAGATATCTAAAATTAGTAAATTATAGCGCCGATTAAGACCAGAGTTTGCCAAAAAACCCAAAATATATTACTCAAAATAATGGGCTTATCTCTATGCGCGATACCATATAAGAGCCATGACAGCTGGACAAAGTCATAGAAAAGCCATGTTACAGCAGACACTCCGCTTGCGTTATGAGTAATAAATATCTGAAAAGCTTGAGGCGCTGTAGCTAAAGGCCCGATAAAGGCAATAAGAAAAATAAATTTATCAAAGAATCGAACGTACTTTTTCGTATGCAGACGTTCAAATTTTTCCTCATCAACATTATGAGTATGAATGAAATGATGTAACGAAAGCGACATAATATAATTATGAATTTTGAATTAATACCTGGTGCCCCCACTAAGACTCGAACTTAGATCTAGGGCTTAGGAGTCCCTTGTTCTATCCCTTGAACTATGGGGGCAGGTTTGTAAATTTCTAATTTTCAATTACCAATGACTAATCAAATCCCAATTTGAAATTTTAAAACTCAGTTATTTAACATTGATTGGATATTGGCAATTGGTTATTGATCATTTTACCTCGTATGCACTTCATGGACAGCCGTGTAATCGGTAATTTCTTCCGGTTTGAACCAGATCTTTATTTCTTTCTCAGCAAATTTCTTGTCTTCGGAAGCATGGATGATATTTCTGGTTACCATTTTTTTATCATCGCAGTGGCCGTAACTGACGTGGGAAAAATCGCCTCTTATGGTTCCAGGTGGCGAGGACTTCGGTTCGGTCGTCCCGCACATTTTCCTGATATTCTCGATGGCATTGACACCTTCTATAACCATAGCCACAACCGGTCCGGAGGTGAGGAAGTCAACATTATACTTTCTGATATGCTCGCCTCTCCTTCTGGCTAGGTCTTCGTCATAATGTTCCAGAGCCCTGGCTTCATCCGCCTGCACCATTTTCAGTCCGATAATTTTTAAGCCCGCGTCTTCAAATCTTGAGATAACCTTTCCAATCAAACCCCTTTGCACTGCATCCGGCTTCAAAAGCACTAAAGTTTTTTCTATATGTGACGACATAAGTTGTCCTTTTTTTGTCATTCTGGCTTGACCAGAATCTTTTCTTTAAATTATAAATTTCGAATCTCAAATTAAAGATTTACTTCAGCTTTCCAGTATTTTAGCAAATTTTTCTGGCGTTTTAAAGGGTCCTATTATAGCCAGCTTCATTTTTGAGGGAATTAAAATTTCTCGGGCCATTTTTTCAACATCGCTCAAGTTAACCGCTTCATACTTCTTGATTCGCTCGGAAAGAGACAGAGCCTTGGCGCCCAAAATATCTTCAAGAGCATTTTTTTCGGACACAACAAGGGAATTTTCTTCAGAAAGAGCCAGTGATCCTTTGATATAATCTTTGGCTCTTTTGAGGTCCTCTTCGGTAATTTCCTGCTTCATTTTCTGCATCTCATTCAAAATAATTTTTATGCCCTCCTCGGTCCCTTTCAGATTCAAGTCAGCTTTCACAAGGAAAGCTCCATTGTCTGATCCTCTATCGACCATGGATGCCACAAAGTAAGCCAATCCTCTTTTTTCTCTGATTTCAGTCATCAGCCGAGAACTTGCATTGCCTCCTAAAATGACCGACAAAATATCAGCAGCGTATCTTTCTTTGTGATAGATATCAAAAGACTCGATGCCCAAAGCGATATGGGACTGTTCTGTGTCCTTTTCTCTTAAAATGACGCGGCGCTCATACATTTCGTTTTCTTTTGCCGGCAAATATTTTTCTCCGCCAACCTCAATATCGCCAAAGTATTTATTGATTAATTTAAGATAGTTTTGGGGAAGATTGCCGACACAGGAAACGATCACATTATCAGATTTATAGTACCTGTTGCGGTAAGCACTCATGGCATCATGGCTCATAGCTTGGACCGACTCTTTTCGGCCTAAAGCATCTTGGGCAACGAGTTGATTTTTATAAAGCAAAGTATCAAAAAGAAGATACACCAGGGTAGAGGGATCATCTTCATACATATTGATTTCCTCTATGATAGTGCCTTTTTCTTTGCTAATTTCCGCCTCCTCCAGTTTAGAATGGAAAGCTATGTCGGATAGAATATCCAGCGACTGCTCAAAATGTTCGTTGTCAGCTTTTAGATAATAGCCCGTATATTCTTTCCCGGTAAAGGCATTGTGAAGAGCACCCAGAGAATCAACTTCCCTGGTAATGACCTGAAAAGAGGGCCTTTTTTTAGTTCCTTTAAAAGACATATGCTCTAAGAAATGTGAGATACCATGGATTTGCTCAGTTTCATTACGCGAACCGGTTTTCACCATCACCAAGACACTGCAGGCAAAGGTATTTTTTTGTCTTTGCTCCATGACCCTAAGTCCATTTTTTAATGTATGCCGTTCGATCATTGATTGGTATCTCGTATTTAGTATTTTGAATGGGAATCTGAAATTTAGAATTTTTATTCTGTCATTCTGGCTTGACCAGAATCCTTTACTAGAAAATTTATTATTTAATAATCGACTGAAAATTTCAAATTGTAAATTGAAAATTAAATCTTAATCTTTCTTAAGATGCTTAACGTGTCTTCTAATGTACCACGCAATCGCGATAATAATCACTATACCAACTGCCAAATCTGCCTTATGAAAATATGCTCCCAGGGTATTCCAGTTTGCCCCGAGTTTATATCCGACATAAGCAAGCAAGAGAGACCAGGGCAGCGCGCCGAGAAATGTGTAAATCGAAAATGTCACTACATTCATCTCGCTGACGCCGGCCGGAAATGAAATGAAAGTTCTGACAACCGGGATGAGACGGGTAAAAAATACAGTACTTTTGCCGTGGCGATCAAACCATTTGTGGGCCTTTTTGATGTCATGATGCGAGATTAAAATGTATTTGCCATATTTTTCCACTAGAGGCAGTCCACCCCATTTGCCGATGTAATAGGCGATTAAGGATCCGGCCAGGTTACCGAAAGCCCCGACAACCCCAACTAAAACCAGATTAAACTCACCTTTGAAAGCTAAAAATCCCGAAAAAGGCATGATGATTTCAGATGGCAAAGGTATACATGCTGATTCTACCGCCATCGCCAAAAAAACTCCCAGATATCCGAAAGATGAGATAGCTGACATTATAAAATGAGCTAAAGATTCAACAAACATAATGTATTTATTGTAATAGAAGAAGTGTAAAGTACAAAATGATTGTTCTTCAGGACTGTCTTTCAAGGACAGTCCTTGTTAGCAAAATTTAAAATTAGCTCATTGGTTATTGATTAGACATTAGAAATTCTTAATTAGTCATTTATAAAATCCCCTTTACACTGATCATCCCTTCTACCTATAATAAAATTGTTTATACTCTAAGACTGGAGGGAATACATGACATTATCCTGGGACTTGTTTACAATCGTGTTTTTCGCAGCGTTGGGTGCTGTCGGCGCTCTTCTGGGGCGCGGAAAAGCGCTTGGCATTCTCATGGGATCTTTTATGGGCTATGTTGTTGCCACGGAGCTTGGATCACTTGCATTTGATGAAGCAAAACATTTCGCCCATACACAAAATTTCTCGTTATTTTTGGTTAAAGTCGCTCTCTTTTTCGCTACAATTATCATTTTGAACGCCAAAACCGAACTGAGCGGTAAAGGAGGAGATGACGGATCTTTAGTTATCGGAATAATCTACGGTCTTCTAGCTGCCGGCTTTATGGCAACGGCAATTTTATCCTTCCTCGATCCGGGAGCAAAGGTGGATTTGCTTGCTAAATCAGTTCTCATCACAAAAATAGACCAGTTAAAGCTAGTCTGGATAGTGGCACCAATCGGCTTTCTCTTCGTAGCCGATTTTGTAAAAGGCAAGGTTTCTAAATAGGTCGAGATAAACTTGAAAATTTAGATAAATTTTTATTGCCCTTGGATAACATCATCATTAAAATTAGAAGCAATGCCAGTGCTGCAATTATAGTTAGCCATATATATAGTATAACCGCCAGAAGATGAAGAAGTGACAAGACCGCCATCATCATCAGAAAAAGTCCCCGCCCATTTATTACCAGTACCGGAACATGAGGGCTGGATTTTGGGAGGAGTCCAGTTTTGGCTCGTATATGAACCTGAACCGGCCGTGCCATCATTAGCTAAATCTCTAAAGGAGCAGTAATAATCACCTGGACAGGTGTTGCTATTGAAGGTAGGCCAGGTTTTATACTTTGCATAATACGCCTCAAATGACGATTGTAAGATATGGGCATTAGTTCTGTTTTGTGTTTCTATGGCTGTATTTTTTGCCACAGTTATGGCGCCAATAACCAATACCGCAAGAACTGCAATAATAGCCATTACCACTACAACTTCAATTAGAGTGAAACCTTCTTTTCTTTTGTTTAACACCCTCGCTCGCATAATATAAGTATTATGGCTTTTTTGAAAGTGCTTGTCAAATGACAGAAAAAAACCCTTGATTTGATTGACCCTTCGCCTTAAATCTGCTAAAATATCATAGTTATTTCAGCGTCATTCTGGCTTGTCCAGAATCTTTTCAAGTACAATTCGGGTCGGTAGCTCAGTTGGTAGAGCGCCTGCCTTTTAAGCAGGATGTCCTGGGTTCGAATCCCAGCCGACCCACCAGAATAAATCTCCACGAAGTGGAGTTTTTATTTTGGTGGAGTGCTTGGTGAGAACCCAGTTAAGCCGAATGCGGCGAGCCGCTTCGAATCCCAGCCGACCCACCAGAAACGAAATGTCTTCTGGGCATTTTATAAGAAAGGCCCCGAAACATAGTTCCGGGGCATTGAGCAGTAGGCCTGCTCAGTCCTGTTAGTGTTGCACGATGCTGTCTGGCAGTTTGAACTGCGAAACGAGAACGCGAGGTTCGACGTAGACCGGTGTGACACCTGAGCCGTTCGGATCCTTCAACATGACCCAAGTTCCTTCGGTGGAACTGGGGGTGAAGAGACCGTTCGGTTCAGCTTGAGGTATTACAACGTTGCCAGCACCCTGATCGCCATGATACTCAACCTTATCTGGATTGCTGAACTGGGTCGAGTAAGGAATACCGTACCCCACGCTTTCGCCAAGGAAGACGAACTTCCCGCTCATCTCGTTGTAAACGTAGGTGTAGGTCGCGAGGTCCATCTGGTCGCGCTTCTCGTAGAGATCCTTCAGGATCTTCGCTTCCCTGAAGTTCTTGATATCCGGCATGCCGACCTGGTTTGCTTCATCAGACTGAAGCTTTTCCTGCCGATCGCGCTGGGCGCTGTCCGCAGTCTTCGGTGCGTCGTTGCAGCCGGCGGCTATCAGGGTTACACCGGCGAAAACCACGATCGCTAGTGCAATAAACCACTTTTTCATGGTAATTCCTCCTTGTTTTTGGTGTATCTAGTAACCAGTGGTACTTGTCTTTGTTTCGGATCCCATCGCCTTCGCCTCTCTTTCGGCCTTCAGATGCTGAATCCAGCTCTGAAGATCATCCGACAGCAGACTGTTATCGATCTCGTCTGCGCGATGCAGGACGATATCGGCAATCGCATCCATATGGCCGGTGTCGCCTTTCGACTGCGCCTTCAGATAGTCCAGATGATAGGAGTCAAGCTCCTGCTGCATCCCCTGGACATAGGAAGGCGTCTGGACGAAGATCTGGCGCTCAACAGCAGCCATTCTTGGCGCCCAGAATCTGATGATCAGATACTGCCCACCTGTTGCGTACCAGGTGATTGCCGTTGCCAGTGTAATGACCGCTAAGATTCCAAGGAATCCCGCAACGATCCATCCAAATACTCTCATTTCTTCTTCTCCTTTCGGTTGTCTTTGCTGCAACCGGATGGCTGCAGTCTGGGGGATATATCTTGCCCCAAACCGCAGCCATTTTTCTCTCAATGTACCCGACTCACCCTATCGCGAGACATATAGTACAACTGTTCTATAGAAGTGTCAATAGTATAAAGACACTGTGTGAAACAATATTTTAGTATAGATATGAAGATTCAATATATAATGTCATTATCATATTGACATTATAAATAACATAATTTAGAATAAGAATTATTAATAACCTTGGAGGAAATTATGAAAAAAGCAGTCCTTGAAAAACTCGGATTAACCTCTAGCGAAACCAGAGTTTACGAAATTCTTTTGGCCAGCGAGCCGCTTATAGCCAGTGATATAGCAAAAAAGTCTAAACTTACAAGAACAAACACATATTCAGTCTTAAATAAGCTCGAGGAAAAAGACTTAATCGAACGCATAAGCAGGAAGAAAAAATTGACATATCGCATTAGCCATCCGCAGAAACTTCTAAGCTATGCTGAGAAAAAAGAGAAAGAGTCTCTCGAGAATACGCAGATTATAGAGAACATGCTTCCGGATATGATATCTGACTATAATCTTATAAATAATAAACCGGGCATTTCTCATTATGAAGGGCGAAAAGGCATAAAAAAGCTATTCGACGATATCGTAAGAGAAAAGCCAAAAGAACTTCTAATTTTTAGATCTGTTGAAAATAAGAAAAAGGTCGACGACTTTCTCGCTGAAGAAGCAAAAAGACGGGCAAGTGCGGACATAAAAACTCGTATTATTTCCCCTGCCAACTTAACTAAAGCTCAGAACCTAAAAGATCGGATATATTACAAAGACAGAGCTTACGTGCCAAATGATCTTTTCGGCATATATACCCAAATATATATTTATGCCGAGAAAGTTTCCTTTATTTCCTTCAAGGGAAACATCAACGGGACCTTAATCGAAAATCCATATCTCGCAGGCGCTTTAGGGGCCATATTCAATCTAGTTTGGCAGAGCGATCAGGTTGAGAGAAAAGATAATTAGAACGGCCAGAATTTGGGCTTTTCTTTACCCTCTTCTTTCTGAAATTCTTCCAAGAGTTCTTTTTGTTTCTTCGTTAATTTTTCCGGCACGCGAACTTTGATGGTCACCAGATGATCACCACGCTTACCTCCACCAAGATGCGGCACACCGCGGCTAGATAATTTAAAGACCTTTTCACTTTGGGTGCCTGCCGGAATCTTCAGTTTTACATTACCATCAATGGTCGGCACTTCGATGACCGTGCCCATGGCCGCTTCGGCAAATGAAATGACGGCCGTATTCATGAGATTGTATCCTTCTCGTTTAATCTTATCATTCGGCCGCACCCGGATGTGGACATAGAGATCGCCGGTTGCACCGCCCTTCATGGCCTCGCCCAATCCTGAGAGCCGGATAGTTTGCCCATCGTCAACACCGGCCGGGATTTTGATCTTAACCTCTTTTTCAGTTTTAACAATTCCCTTACCCTTGCAGACCGAGCAGGCGACTTTTGGCACCTTACCCTGCCCTTGGCACTCCTCGCAGATGGCAGTTTGGGCAAACGTGCCGAGAATTGTACGCCTGGCCGTCTGGGTCTTGCCGGCGCCATGGCAAACCTTGCACTCCACCATTTCCGTGCCTTTTTCTGCGCCTGACCCGCCGCACTTTTCGCACTCAAAATGTTTGTTTAGCTTGATGAAAGTTTCCGCACCGAAAACCGCCTCTTTGAAATCTACAGTAATGACGGTTTCGAGGTCAGCGCCTTTTCGCGCGCGAGACCTGCCTCCGCCACCGCCGAAAAATGTTTCAAATATATCGCCAAATCCTCCAAGATCCGAAAAGTCGAACCCTTCAAAACCACCGTCATAACCTTGCCCGGCCTGCTGCTGGTACTGCTGCCAATTAAACCCACCACCCGGCTGGGTGGAACCAAACTGATCATACGCCTGGCGCTTCTCGGGGTCGGAAAGAATCTGGTAGGCCTCGTTAATCTCTTTAAATTTCGACTCAGCTTCGGCTCCGCCGCCTTTATCCGGATGATACTTTAAAGCCAGCTTGCGATAAGCCTTCTTGATTTCGTCCACTCCGGCATCCTTCTTGACGCCTAGTATTTCATAATAATCTTTACTTGCCATATTCCTCTTTCTGTCATTCCCGTGAAAACAGGAATCTATATAAAAATTATACCAAATTTCTATCTAAATTGTCTCTTAAATTGAATGGGCGGGGCGCGAACGCCCTGCCCTTTTGCAAATCCTTACACCCCCGCCATTCCTTCTAGGCGGCGTCGTGATCGTGACTACAGCCACACCCATGGGCGCCATCACCACAATGGCACTCATGCTTCTTGGTATTGTGGGCAGTCGCAATACTGCTCTGCCAACCCGCATCCGTACCAGTGATGCGTTTGAGATCACCTTCCTGAACAAGAGCTGGCTTCTCATAAGTGCCTTTGTGCATACGCTGTCCTCCTGTGTTAGGGTTGGCTGATTGTCTTTGCAACCTGTGGGTAAACGTTATTCCCTGCGGTATCGTTATCATCTGCGATCATTGCAATGACCAATACCGCAATTAGCAGAGCAGCCATCAGGAAACCTACAGCCGTACCCGTTCCTGGTTCCATCTCCGTCACCTCCCGAGTCATAAAGCCTTGATTGCTGCCATGATACGGTTGGCCGCCTCCTTAGCTGCCTCACTCCGCCTCATCCCTTTGATCTCGAGATCTATCGGTTCACCGACAGTGATTGTTATCGCCGGAAAGCGTGGTATCCCCCGCCGGAAAACCTGATTATGGCCTCTCACCCGAATAGGAATCACTGGGATATCCTCGGACAAGGCAATCATACCGACTCCCGGAAAAGCTTCGCCGAGGTCTTCCCCCTTAATCCGCGTGCCTTGGGGAAACATCCCGAGGACCTTTTTCCCGACAAGCAGTTCGCGTGCCTGCCGAAGGGCCGCCCTATCAGGCTTGCCGCGCCTGACCGGAAATGCCCCCAGCTTTTCGATAAGCCACCTGAAAACCGGTATCTTCCAGAGCTCGGCTTTCGCCATCCAGCGAATGTTGCCTGCATAGCTGATTCCGAGAATCATGGGGTCCAGATAACTCGCATGGTTCGATGCAAATATCGCTGGGCCCTGCGCTGGAAGATTTTCCGCGCCAATGACATGGCAGCCCCAGAGCCTGCGCAGCGGAGCGGTCAATACTACTCGGGTTATGCCGTGCACCACGCCGGAGAATCTATCTTTCATGTGGTCACCTCCTCGGTGATTTTTGTGACTGAACTTACTTACCGCCTCCGCCTCCGCCACCCCAACCAGAGGAACCTGTCCCGCAGGATCTTTCTTCTCGCGGAACAAGAGTTGGATCCAGCCTTCTTGCCAGACTCTCCTTCTCAATATCAGAGAGGGTAGCTAGTGAAGAGGTGACAAAGTCACGGTGTATCTTTTCGATCTTTGCAATCTTGCTCCTGCAAGTAGAGACAGAGTCTTCAAAGGCGACAATGTCCGGATCTCGCAACCTGACCACCAAGATTCTTATGACACCCTCAGGCATATCTCTGATAATAGGAACTTTCGTGTCTTTCAAAAATTCCCAAAATTCTTCCGGAGATAAGCCGCGAATGACTTTAACAAACTTACGTGAGAGATCATTCGCCATCGTTTCAGCTGCCATTAGCTGATTTAGTTCTTCCGTTAGTTCTGTCAAGGCTACACCTCCTCAGGTACTCGAATTTTTTGGTTTTCGTGGCATAAATTTTACCACTATTTAGCTAAAATGTACAGGCTCTTAACCCGATGAGGCCCGGAAATCACTTTCCGAGCCCTGGTCGGATCAATGAATTAATAATTCACTTACATTTGTCATTCCCCTTCTTTTTGTCATTCCCGCGAAGGCGGGGATCCAGTCAATTTCCCACTGACTGTCTGGATCCCCGGATCAAGTCCGAGGATGACAAAGTGGAATTATTTCTCTTCAGCTTGTCCTGAATCTGATGAAGGATCTTTCTTATCTTCGTCTACAACCTCACCCTCAACTGGTCCTTCGTCTTTCTTTGGTTCTTCGGTAGATTCACCGCCTTCAGCGCCGGCTTGAGATTCGTACATCTTTGCACCAATCTTTTGAATGACCTCAGACAGTTCATCATAGGCTTTCTGAATCGCATCCTTGTCATCCTTATCCTTCACTTCACGAAGCTCTTTAATCTTATCCTCGACATCCTTCTTCTCCTCGTCTGTTGCCTTGTCTCCGGCATCTTTGACGGTCTTTTCCGAAGTGTAAATTAAGGAGTCAGCCATATTTCGGATCTCAACCAGCTCTTTCTGCTTCTTATCTTCCTCGGCATGCGCCTCAGCGTCTTTTCTCATCTTCTCGATCTCTTCCTCTGAAAGTCCGGATGAAGATTGGATGGTTATGTGCTGCGATTTCCCGCTTGCCTTATCCTTAGCAGAAACATTGACGATACCGTTGGCATCGATATCAAAGGTTACCTCAACCTGAGGAATGCCTCGAGGTGCCGGTGGAATACCATCAAGTATAAATCGTCCAAGCGATTTGTTGTCTTTGGCAAATTCACGCTCACCCTGCAGCACGTTAATCTCTACAGAAGTCTGATTGTCAGCCGCCGTTGAGAACACCTGCGAAGCGCTCGTCGGAATAGTCGTATTTCTCTCGATTAATCTGGTGGAAACACCGCCAAGAGTCTCGATACCAAGTGAAAGTGGAGTGACATCGAGAAGAAGAACATCCTTCACCTCTCCGCCAAGCACACCACCCTGGATAGCAGCGCCGATCGCCACCACCTCGTCAGGATTCACGCCTTTCAGCGGATCTTTGCCGAAGTACTCCTTCACCTTCTTCTGCACCAGCGGCATTCTCGTCATACCGCCGACCAGGATCACCTCGTTCACATCTTCCTTTTTAATTCCGGCATCCTTCAAAGCCTTTTCAACCGGCTTTAATGTCTTGTCGACTAGTTCGCCAACGATGGACTCGAACTTTGCCCGGCTTAACTTCATGGTCAAATGCTTAGGACCGGATGCGTCAGCCGTAATAAACGGGATGTTAATCTCCGTCTCCATGGCAGAAGAAAGCTCAATTTTCGCCTTCTCGGCTGCTTCTTTAAGTCTCTGTAGCGCAGCTGTATCTTTCTTCAGATCAACGCCTTGGTCTTTCTTAAACTCTTCAGCCAGCTCATCGATCAAGTGCTGGTCGAAGTCGTCACCGCCAAGATGAGTGTCACCATTGGTTGACTTTACTTCAAAGACGCCATCACCAAGCTCAAGGATAGAGATGTCAAACGTACCTCCGCCAAGGTCATAAACGGCAACCTTCTCTTCCTTCTTTTTGTCTAATCCGTAAGCCAGCGCGGCTGCGGTCGGTTCGTTGATGATTCTCTTTACTTCCAAGCCCGCAATCTTTCCTGCATCTTTGGTGGCCTGTCTTTGTGAGTCGTTGAAGTAGGCCGGCACGGTGATAACCGCTTCAGTCACGCTACCGCCCAGATAGCTTTCCGCATCAGCCTTCAGCTTCTGTAAAATCATTGCCGAAATCTCAGCCGGTGAGTAATCCTTATCGCCCATCTTCACCTTCACTCCACCGTTTCCTTTTTCAATTTTGTACGGCATGAGCTCGATGTCGCGCTTCACCTCCGCATCGTCAAACTTTCGCCCGATCAGACGCTTCACTGAGAAGATTGTATTCTCATGATTTATAACTGCTTGCCTTTTGGCCGCTTGTCCGACTAGCCTCTCGCCGCCATGAACCGTCTGGTTCGTGGCGCCGTCCTTGGTCATCGCCACGATGGACGGTGTGGTCCTTCCGCCTTCAGCGTTCGGGATAATGGTGGCCTTTCCGCCTTCCATCACCGCCATGGCTGAGTTGGTTGTACCAAGGTCAATTCCGATAATTTTTCCCATTTTATTTCTCCCCTTTCTTAATTATTTTTTCTTAATAACTTTACCTTCCAATGTCTTTACCATTTCATTTGCACCACAATAAGGGCATGGCTGAATCCGTTCACCCTCTGTGTTGATTTGATAATTCCTCCCACAATTTCCACATGTATAATCTGATTCATTCCCCATTTTATTTCTCCTTCTTTAACCTTAACGTTTTTAATTACTCCAAATCGCTTTTACCTATGTTGCACTTCGAACAAAGTGTCTGCAAGTTTTCCAATACTGTTTCACCACCATTCGCCCATGCTTTTTTATGATCAACATGTAGAATTATGCTCGAGTCAGTTGCTGGCGATCGACCACATTTTTGACATTTAAAATTATCTCTTTTCATGACAATAAAACGTAACTGCAAATTTATATTCCTATTTGTTTTATGTTGAATACTCGGATTACTTGTTGTATTTTCGGATCTCTCTAATGTACTGAGTTCTGCCTTGTTAATATAATTAATAAACTTTTCCAGCGCCTTGCTCCATGCACCAAATCGATATTCATAGAATGCTCCGCTATACTTTGAAAGTGGTCTATGTAAATCTTCGCGCCTAGGTTGTCGCCCCAGTTTCATCCAAACATTCTCTAAATTTTGAAATGCTTCCTCATCAGCTATTTGATAATTTCTTGTTTTTTGAAGACCAGCTTCTTCAAGTGCGTTCAACCAACCTCCAAACCTTCTACCAAAAATATGACTATTAAATCTGCCATTCTGGTCGTATTCTCCATGAGTGACTGACTCTTTCTGTAACCTATTAGCGACATCCCGCAAATCAGTAATCAGCTCCTCATTAGTTATATTGCGATAATCTTTTCTAGGACCTTTATTGTACCTTTTTAGTTCAAACTTCATTTTGCCAACTTTACCTTTGCATACCTTAAAACTTTATCTTTATATATGTATCCCGGTTCGTATTCGCAGGTAATCTCATTCGATTTCTTGCCTTTTGCCGGCTCCATGTGTATTGCCTCATGTAAATTTGGATCAAATTGCTCGCCGACTGTCGGGATTCTCTTAATCCCCATTTCTTCCATTTTCTGGACAAACTGCTTCTCTACCGCGAGCATCCCCTGCGCCCAATCATTCTTCTCCAGCTCCTTCGGGAAATGGTTTCTGGCCCGTTCGAAGTTGTCGAATACCGGCAGAAGCTCCTTAATCGTCTCCAG
Source organism: bacterium (assembly GCA_021787535.1). Taxonomy (GTDB): domain Bacteria; phylum Patescibacteriota; class CPR2; order UBA1875; family JAJYID01; genus JAJYID01. Next base: position 18,466 of record JAJYLR010000003.1, on the reverse strand, counting down.
CTTGCCGTAATCGACCATTTCTGACTTCTCCCGCTCTGCACGCTGGCGGTAATTTATAAAATCCGCCTGTGCCCGCTGCAGCATCTTCTTCAAAGCAACATTTTCCATTGCAAGGGTCTGACCCTTGTCATGCTCGGCTTCTATATTTTCATTCCTGACCTCTTTCTTGTCATTCCCACCCGCCCACGCTTTAGCTTCGTCGGATAAACTCCGGCGGGAATCCAGTTGGTCTTCCTTTTTGCCTTTGGCTTTCTTGTCTTTCTCTTTCATACTTCTTGATCTTTCTAAATTTATTTAAAATTCTATAATTAACTATTTAACATTGCTTGTCTGGATTCCCGCCTGAGCGGGAATGACAGGAGAAGGTGATTTGTTCTCCCGTTTTACAAGGGCCCGACCCTCGCAAAGAATTCGTCCCTAGAAGGGTCGGACCCTTGTAAAGCTACCTATTTAAATCATTCTCCAGCAAATCTCTGGTGCGTTTAACTAATGGAATTACCCTTTCATAACTCATCCTGGTGGGACCCAAGACACCTAAATATCCGCGAACCCCGTAGGGAGTGTCTACTCTCGATATGACAAGTGATGCGTCGGCTGACTTGCCAATAGGCGTCTCGGAGCCAACCAGAACCATGAAATTCTTGCTTCTGGGTAATTCGTTTAACAGCGTGCTCATGTTGTCAATCATGTCGGCTATCCCCAGCACGCGATCCGTATCTATAAACTCCGGCTGGCGGAAAAGGTTTGCCAAACCATGCGAATACACTTCCTGGCCAAGCGTAGAAAGCGCTACATTTCTAGTCATCTCGGCCAGTGCCAGCGCGGCGGCGTCAAACTTACGCTCGTATTGAGCATGCATAGCTTCAATGCGCTTTTTTAATATATCCTCCTCACGACCGGCCAGGCTTTTTTCTTCATTCTCAATCATTTTGACGAAATATTTATAACCCTTTTCGGTCGGAATTCTTCCCGCTGAAGTGTGCGGTTGCATGATGAAGCCATTTTCCTCCAGCATGGCCATCTCAGCACGAATCGTGGCTGAGGAGTAAGGAAAAGCGTACTTCCGAACAAGCGTTAAAGAGCCAACCGGCTCCGCCGTTTCGACGTATTCACGAACAATCGCTTCTAATATCGCTTCTCTGCGTGATGTCATAGGTTTTTGTCATTCCGACCGACAACCCCGTCCGACGGGGCAAGCGGAGGAATCCCTTTCCCTTTGTCATTCTGGCTTGTCCAGAATCCCCTCAATACTCAATACGGTATACTGCATACTACACCAAGATGTGATTTCTGGCACTCTCGGTGTCCGAGTGCTAATAAAATATAGCAATACCGAATACAGTTGTCAATACCCTTTTCGCAAAAATCTTTGACAAATTAATATTTTTATGTTAATATTTACCATTAAGTTTGGTTTTATGATCAATCGTGTACATTCTAAGAAAGGACTTCAGATGCTCCTACAAGACATAGCACTAACTGACAGTGAAGGCCGAGAGGTTCAAAAGAAATCTCTCATCATCTGGAAGCGAGAAGACCATACCGTCATTGATGTTGGCCCTTCGGGAGGATGGCAGATTATCGTAAGTCCTGCTGACTTCGACAAATTCAAGAAGGCACTCCTGGAAGGAAATGAACTCGCCATAGATTGTATGAATGATGTTTATGGTGTTGGATCGAAACCAGCCAAATTGATAGTGGCTAACATGTTCGTATTTTTCCTACGACACGAAGATGGATACGACGAGATTTTCATGCTTGGAGAGGAAAATGCAGTCCAAATGTCCGAGTATCCGGACACGACTAACTGAAGGGAGGTGAACAATTTGCTTACTGACACAGTTGGTTCATACAGTCTCGTGCACGCTCTCGATACAATGAGATCTGTGGCCGAGCTAGCACTATTGGCTTACAACACGTCAGATGAGGGCAAGGACACGCCGAAGACTGGCTTTTACGGCTCTATCTACACGGTCGAGAGTGCTATAGCCAAGGTCCCTCTCGCAACAGTTCTCTTCGGAGAGCTGACACCTGACCTCGCAGTCAAGTACCGGCATCACTGCCAAGAAAAGGGCTGCCGACTCGGCGAACACATAGCCGAAGGCCATGTCTCAAGCTTTCAAAGCGCAGACATGAAGGAAAGGTGGCCAGGAGCAGTGCTCATCGGAGAAGATTACATCCTCTCGGGCTCGGGTCTGCCATGGAAGCATGACGAGAGCTTCACCCTCATCACCGGCCTGAACCTTGGCCTAACCAATGAGAATACGGTAAGGGAGATAGCAACTATCAGCGAAAATGAGTTGCTGCTGCCTCCTCGCTACATCAAAGTGGGCTAGTCCCCACTGTCCCGAAATTAGAAACTTGATCAAGGCGGCCTGCCAGGGCCGCCTTTTTCTTTTGCCAAAGCAACCGACTCCACTTCAAAAACAATAGAACATAATCACTTTTTATGCTATAATACTTAACAATTTCCCTCAAATCCTTACATCTCAGGAAGGGTGAACCTTATGTTGACGAAAAGACGTAAAGCAAGACGGCTTCATCAGTTAAACAGTCAGACTAAAAGACTCGTCGAACAAGGCGCAGACCATCTCATTGCCGCTTACAGGGTTTTTGATGAGGAGTGGGTGAATCATTTTCGGAAAAGACAGAAAAAAATCGCCTGCCGAAATGGCTGCGATACTTGCTGCCACCCATATTTCGAGCTTTCGGCTGTAGAGTTCATGTTTATTCTCCAGGAAATTGAAAAGCTTAGCGGCGGCGCTGAGAGATGGGTGAGAAAAAAGATGAGACAATGCCTTTCAAATTTCGTAGAGGATATCGGCCTTATGAGCTCTAATTTGGAAGTATTTGATCGCGTTGATCTATGCCCTTTTCTTTACAAACAATCCTGCACAATATATGACGTCCGTCCCCGAAATTGCAGAACCTCCTTTTGTTATGAAGAGAAAGACGCTATATATGAGCCGATTCTGCTGAGTAACTGGTTGAAAGAAACGATCCGGAAAATACCTGTAAATATATCTCAGGAACACCTCAAGATTTTTGATGCAGAAGAAGCTCTCTGCCTCTGGCTCAATGTCTATCAAGAGGGAGGGTTTTCGCAGATTACAGTATAAAGATATAAGATAAAGGGGCGGCCTATAGCCGCCCCTCAAAACTTTCAGGGGAGACAGCTTCAGCTTATGCCGGTTATACTCAAAACAACTGCTCTTTCTGTTGCCAAAACTATTTTCCTTTTTTACCTGATACTATGTCAGCTGCTCCCCGCCAATTTAGATTGCGGGGATTCAGACCGATACCGCACCATCTGCATTTTTTCTCGTACTCTCCTTGAAAATCTTCCTCAAAAAGAAATTTTCCGCAACTCGGACATTTGGTATAACCATGCATCAGATCCCCCTCAAGTTCGCTTTTTATCGCTTTTAATAAAGCTGCTCCATGTAAACCCGTCCAGCTCATGATAACCTATCACTCCGGCCGATTAGTTTCTTCGGCAACTTTCACAAACACTACCCTATTTTGATCCACCTCTCCCGCGGATCGATATAGAGAGAATAGCGGTGTTTCAAGAGAATTTCTTTCTGCATCGAATCTTCCATGTCGCGGTATTTGACTAAGCTATAGCAAACATAACCGAGGGCGCACTCGCTTCCCAGCGGCAGCTGATGAGTATGCGACCTATCCATAAATACCCTCTCGCCCGGAGCAACTTCCAGCTCATTCTCCATTATTCTCGATCTGATTTTTGTTTTTGGAACCTTCCTGGCTGATTTCAAGAAAAAACGCTTGTTTAGCTTTTGCCTGCTGCGAAAATAGACTCCTTTGTTGCCGGAGTATTTTTCTTCAAAAGAGAGGTTTCTGCCCTGTCTCCAGCTATGTAAACTTCGCGCGGGGGTAATAGTAGCCAGATGCTGCCTGACATCAAGTACCTTAATCTTTTTATGCCAATCATTTCTGATTTCAAAAGTGCCGTCAGTATCAATAGAAATCAAGACAGCTTCATGGAATCTGTCGCGCGCCATTTTAGAACTGCGAAAAAATGCGAGCGCTGTCACAGAAGCCAAGCTTAACGTTCCCGTGGCTGCTAAGCTTTGAATAAAAAATTCGGGATGCCCCGATGCGGCTGAAACGCCAAGGACAAAACAGACTGTTCCAATCAATGCAAATATTAAAACTTTTTCCATATTTCTATGATAGGAAAAATAAAAATCTTTTAATCGGCCAATGTTTAAATTTTTTATTTCAAATTGATATTGTGGGGGCGGCCGCTATCGCGGCCGCCCATAGTCGAACATGGGAGTAAAATTCTGCGCAAGCTGCACCAAGCACTGAAGATGCTCTAACTTTCCCTTTTCGCAATTTACAGTGCTCGGACAAAGCGGACAGATTTTATTCTCCAGATAGCCCAGACGGTTAGTTGCAGGAATGTTTTCCAGATTTTTAATTGCCTCCCCGTATTTCATCGCTGCCACTCTCCTTTCCTTTCACGGCATGGCTCTTCCAATCGATGTCGCGGATGTTTATAACGGTTTTGCAATACCGGCAGGTAATCTTGCCCTTCGCCGATTCTTCCTCAAAAAGCATTTTAAAGCACTTCGGACATCTCACATACTCAAACCCTAGTCCACGCATAATAAGTATCCTCCTCAAGGTTCGATTTTTTTCAAAAATTAGAAGAAATAAGCTAAAAACATAGGGTACAAGTCTATCAATCTAAGATAAAAGAGCGCCGTAGAGCCGGTCTCTTTTATCTTTTATAGGACCAGTACTTTATGCGCTCTCCCGTCCGGTCGCCCAGAAGCCGAGAACAGCGATAACAAGTCCCGTAATACCCACCGTCCAGCCCAAAGCAATATCTGACAAGCCAATAAATGGAATTGCTATCGTCCAAAGTCCCAAAATCGCATTCACCCATTGCTGCCATAGCGCAGTTCTCATAGCCGCGCCCCAGAATCCGACTATAGCAATAACAATACCAGTGACCACAAGTGTGGTTGCACTGGTTGAGAGCCCGATTAAAGCAACTACGATCAGCCAGAGGCCTAAAATGCCGTTTATCCACTGCTGCCAGCTGGCGCTTGCCGCTGTTTGGCCATAACGCCTCTCAACATAAGCGTGAGCATGAAACTCTTTGCCCTCCTCTTCCTTTTTCTTATCTTTTTTTTCTTCTTCCGCCATCTTGATCACCTCCTTCTCTTATGATTTAAAGTATCCTTATTATGCTCTTTTAAAGGAGGTTTACATCTGTAAATCTTATAAAAATTTTGCGGAAAAATTATAAAATAAAAAATGCCCGCTTATGCCTGTCTGTTATGTTACCCTAAAAACCCAAAATGGTGTTTGAAGGAACAGATGAAGTATAAGCGGGCGACGCGGAGGTGTCAGGCCCGGTTCAGACCTCTCGAGCGGCTGAACCGAAACTTTTTGATTGAATAGATTCTTTGCCAACTCTTGTTTCTTCGATTCAATGAACTTGCTTTTCTAGCAAAATTTCCAAACATTTAATTAAAATTTAACCAATATAAAGCTAAAAGTCAAATTAGTGGACTAGCTTTTCTATCAGCTTTAGCTCATCTCGCAGAAGCCGGGGTAAGAGAAATTTTTTCCGGACATCCTCTTTGCCAAGTTTTCCCATTTTTTCGCCAATCTTTTTATTTTTAACTAAATAAACGATCTTTTCGGCGCATTCTAGCGAATTATTTACGAGGAATCCGGTCTTGCCATCTTGAATCTGAGTCGGTATCCCGCCGACGTTGCCGCCTATAACCGGCGTTTCTTTCCAGAGCGCTTCGGAAACCGTCAGCCCAAAACCTTCTTTGACGGATTTCTGGATTATAACATCCGAATAAGTCTGGAAAGCGTTGACTTCGATGTCGTGTAGCGCATCATGGTTGGTAAGAATATGAATATCTTGATTTTCGCCTGCATACTCTTTTAGCTGATTATAAATTTCTTGCCCTTCCGGATCATCATCGGCCATGGAACCGATCATGGCAAGCTGCAGCTCAGGCATTTCCTTTTTAGCTGCTCGGTAGGCATCAACTACGCCAATCGGATCTTTCCAGGGATCAAAGCGCGACACCTGGGTGACAAGCGGCCTGCTCGTATCAATATGAAAACCCCTCACCAGTTCTTCAGCTTCTTTGTGTGATAAGCAGCGATTTTTTATAGCAAGCGGATCGATGGCCGGTTCAATAATAAAAATATCGTTTTTCATGCCTTTTAAGACGTAATCTTTCATAGTGAATATAGACGCATCATATAAATTTAAAAACTTCAGGAAATAATCGGCAATCGCCCGGTTTGGCTCATCAGTATCGATATGGCATCGCCAGACCCACTTGGCGCCGTTTTTGCCGATGCAGCCGATGATCTCAGCCGGCTGAGGATCGTGAATAAAGAAAACGTCATAATCGCTAGGGTTAATACGCTTCACCTGATCGATATTGCAGCTTTGATATATCTGCCATTCGCGCTCGGAAATTTTCACATCTGCCCCTTGAAGCCCATTGTGTATTTTTTTGGTTACATCAAAAAATCCCGGTTCAGCGGAAACTGTTTTCCAGTCAAACTGAAGACCCATTCCTTTTGCCAGAGGAATTTCTTTTTGAAGAATTTCTGCTACGCCTCCGCCGTATGAAGTGGCGTTTATATGGCAAACCCGAACATCCTTGAGCCGCCTGGCCAGACCAACAACCTCATCAAAAAGGGAATCATCAATAATACCCTGATAATGCTCTAGACCGATGCCTCTCTGTGTTTTGACTGCATTCATAACCTAAGTATAAACAATGCGCTTTTTTTGGAAAGCTTTTTTTCATAAAAAAGCCGCCGGATAAAATTTCCAAAGGAAAAAGAGCGCTTACGGGAGCGCCCTTGAATAGAGAGGAGGCTGAGATGTCATTTTTTTCAAGAAGAGAACTGAATCTATCAACAATCAGAGTTTCACTTGCTTTTGCCAGATTCTTAGTACCCATTGAAATCAACCTACAGACCTTACGTATACTTCCGCCTCAGGAAGTTTGTAGGGACCCGTATCCCTGTATCTGTAGGTACGAACAAAACATTTTACCTTGAGAAATTACCATACTTCTGGTTTCTCATGAAAACGGTAAGTCGTTTCGAACGCTGAATAATTATAATCGAAACGGCCGCACAGGTCAAGGCACTTTAAAAACTCATGAAAGGATCTTTGCCTTGAAAAGCAGAGTTTTTGAAATCAGAAGTATTATACATCGTATTGAAAAGTTCCATTGTTTTTCTTTTATCATAATTAAGTTTCAGACCGTCTATCTCGTTTTGCATGCCTGAGACAACCGACTGCTGCGGCTGGCGGTTTAGGAGAAGGTAGCCGAAAGCCACCATAGACAAACCAACGGCAAGAAAGAGCGCTATAAAAATATATGGCATCTTCGCAGAGAAATTGAACTGAATTTGCCTTTTTAGCTTCGGTGGCTTTGGTGGTTTTGGAATTTTCATTTTTTTAAATAAGCGTTAACTTGTAAAACTGCCTCTGTAATATCTGACGGGGCACTGGTATCTTTTGCATACTTAATATCTTTGATTTCTACTAATCTCTTATAATTTTCCATTTCCCTCATCATTAGGTTGATGCGGGCGAAGCTGCCGTTGACAGTCACCTGAAATGGAAAAACATAATAGTTGCCGGACTTTTGCGTCTGGTCGCTCGAAGGTTTGAATGTTGTGGTTGAAGATCCTTCGCCGGCGGTAAAAATACTGAAACTTAAGCCATTTGCCCCCGATAATGTTTCAAAGTCCTTCAAGATACTGGAAACTTCTTTATCCTGAGGCAGATAGCTATCCAAAAGCGCCTTTTCATCAGACATTTCTTTTAAATTTTTTTGAAGGTTAGCGAGGGCCTCTATTTTCTGATTGTTATTTACCGATAAATATCTGTTTTTTGCTACCTCTAAGCTCAGGTCATTTACCTTGAGGGCAAGATATACCCCGGCTGCCAACGTTAAGATTATAATAAGCCCTAAAAATCCGTAAAGGATTCCGAGAAGCGACCGCGCATTTATTTTTTTCACTCTCATCGTCCGCCTCCCTGATTTGTCGCCGCATTCTCAAGCGCCATAGTCATGATGAAGTCATTCACTTGAAGGTTCTGATTTAGAGGATCCGGCACTTCTTTTATACTCTCGATGTTCACATTTGAAAAAGCAGAGCTTTTGCCTAGAGCGTCCCTAAAAATCCCGACATCGTTTTTAGTCTTCGCATAACCTTCTATTTGCAAAGTCTTATTTTTGTTGGCTACCGTGGAGAGATAAATCCCTTGAGGCGTGTTCTCAGCTAAGATATAGTTGAACTTAGTCCAATATCTATAGTTTTTCCGAATATTAGCGACGATCACCCCTTTGTTTTCTATGTTTTCTTTTTCATCGATACTGGGCTGATAGGATCTCAGAGTATCTGTAGACTCGCTAATCGCTTTTTTAAAGAAACTGCTGCTGGAAAGAAGTGATGCTCCAATGATCAGGAAACCGGCTAATATGAAAAGGCAGAGGATAGATATCATTTTCAAAAGATTTAAAACTTTTCGATTCTTCTTAGAAAAGTTAATGTTTTCCCGTATCTCTTCAGGCAATAAATTAACCTGGATCATACTATTGCCTCCATAGCCCTCAGCGAAAGCCCGATAGCATTGGCATATGCAGGAGCTTCGGCTTTCGGCACGGGCTTTAAAGGATAAGTGTCGATATTAACCCATGGATTTCCGACCTTAACCTCTACTTTCAGTGCCTCAGCCAAGTATTCTGTCAGACCTATAAGGTTCGAAGATCCTCCGCAAAGAATAACTTTCGAAGTCTTAGTTTCATTTCTCTCATCGTGATATTTAATAACTTTGCTCATCTCACTCTTCAAATTGGCAAGAATACTATCAAGCGCTTCGGCGACTTTTTTATCTTTCAGCCCAATTTTCATTTTCATTTCCTCAGCTTTTTTTTCGTCAACTTGAGCGCCGGCCCTGATCGCATCTGTAAAGTTTAATCCGCCGAAATCCAAACTGTCGGCCAGCCGCAGAGTATGATCATAAAAACCTAAGTTTGTAGACCTTGATCCAATATCGACAACTAGCATTACTTCATCGCGCTCCTTATTTGACACAAGCGCCCGAATAACTGAGACCAAACTAGTTTCAATCGCTTCCGGCTGGAGACCTAGTTTGTCAAAGAGCTGGACATAAGAGTTGACAATCGCAAGCGGCGCCCCAACAAGCAGGATATCATTCATGCCTTTTTTGGTAATAGACGGGCCGAGGACCTGCCAATCAATGACAAGATCAGTCATAGCCATCGGTATTGACTGATCCGCTTCCCACATGAGAGCTTCTTTCAGTTCCTTAGCGGAAAGAGGCGGCATCTCCAAAACTCTGGTGAAAACATTTGCATCTGGTATTGAAGCAATGGCTTTTTTTGCAGTAAACTTGCCTTCCTTCGTCTCGCTTATCATGCCTTTAATCATTTGAGCCAATTTTTCCGGCTCGGAAATCACACCTTCGATAATGATATTCTCCGGAAGCGCCTTGCTTTCGTAGCCCATCAACTTTGTCAGCGACTTTTTCTTTTTAAGCTGGACGATTTTAACCGAACTGGCGCCGATATCAAGCCCCAGGCAATCTTTTTCTTTATAAATCAGATCTTGCTTAAGCAAAAACCCTCCGGTAACTTAACTAATCTTTTTATAATTATCTTTATTATATTTAAACCAAAGTATTTAAGCAATTCATATGAGTAATTTCTAAATCCTAATTTCTAATGTCTAATCAATACTTAACAATACCTAATTTATAAACGTCAATTTTTGAAATTTGGTCATTTGAATTTGATTAGACATTAGAAATTGTTAATTAGTCATTCCCGTCAGGGCGATATCTCCTGCCATTCTTTCACAACCCAAGTCCCGCCGGGGCCGCCGGCAAACTGTTCGGACTTCAGGCCGCTGTCATAGTGTATCTCTCCGCTGCCGTTTAAAAACAAGGTTTGTCCGGTCATTGCGATAATTTCGCCGGAACCTGCCAACGTCATCGCTCCATTATATGCATAAAGAGCCAGCTTTTCACCATTAGCATTGCCTCTATAATATATTGCAGAACCGCTGTCTTTAGTGTTAGCGGTACTAGTAGAAATAAATAAAATATAAGATCCGCTGGAATTGCCATGAAAGTCGCCTCCGGTAATACTGATTTGGCCGTCGACCAAAACTATCGTGCCATTGGACCCGAAGGAATCATCAAGTTTCCATTCGCCACCGCTAATATTTAGGTTGCCGTGGATATACAAAGGCCCCATTAGATTCATTTTTTGATTTGATCCGGACATTGAAAAATTCCCCGTAATTTCTTTTGGTCCAAAATTGGTGTAACTACCGGTCGCAGGCGGAGAATAGTCGCCGGTAATGGTCCCGCCAGCTTGGGCCAAAGACCGCCATTGGTTCAAGTCAATAGTCGGCAAAGCTACCGGCTGGGCTCCTTGCGTTTTAGTGCCTTTGATTCCGCCTTTGGGATCGGTAATAGTTGTGACTGCCCAAGCATCTCCGGGATCATTTACTGTTGCTGATGCGCCTGATACAGAGATTGCACCATTAGAATAAAGACTGCCATGTACCTCGCTCGATCCGCCCACATCGATACCTCCTGCTCCCGCCTGAATAGCGTAGCTAAAGGCCGGATTTGTAGTAACCGGCGTATCAGATATTTTAACTTTGATCGCTTTTTTGTATTTAGGATTGGCTTTCGAGGGAACATAAGCTGTTGATGTAATGTAATCGTTGTTCGCATCAATTTGAGTGACTGTAACATCAAATTCCCCGCCCGCAATGTAAGTATTACCCGTTTCTCCGGTATAGGATGGGTTATGACCCTTTAGTTCCCACAGCGCTTTTTGTATCCCCGCCTCGGCAATATTTAAAGCTTTGTCTTTCTGATAAGTCCGCTCAACTCCAATCCGGTTATTTAAAACAAGCCCCGAAACGGCCAGAACGATCGTAGTCATGACAGACAGAACAATAATAAATAGAACCAAGATTGATCCCTGGCGGCTTGGCAAAAGCTGCCTATTTCTAAGCGGCCGCAAAATCAGGGACATTGAAAATTGAAAATTGAAAATTGAAAATTTCTTGCTAGTCACTATTCCTCCTCATTGCTTTTGAGCTCATGTTTACTTCCTGCGGCGGATTTTGGGCAGTATCCTGAATTATCAGATTTGTTGTTACTGTTACGCTATTTGGCAGAGCAGCATCATAGGTAAATGACAAGCTTTTGACATCGGAAAGCAATATTTGGTCGCTGCCGTCTTCAGAATGCAGCCGGCTATCAGGATCGCTTGAATAAACAAGCTTATGCAAATCCGAACCGCTTAGATAATAAATTATATAATCATGGACTTTCTGGCTGCCGCTATATAGAAAATTATTGCCGCTGTCTATAGCCGGCAAGTCTAAAATCAAGGTTTGTTGCCCTCCCGTGTATGCGCCGCTGCCGTAATCGGAATCGATTTTTGTACTCAGCGTAACATTGTTAGTTATTCCTTCAAGTGCATTTTTCTCTTCAATCTGCAGCTTAGACCTCGCCATTTCTGTTTTTGAAGAAATGGTGCCCTTTAAATACATATCGCTGATCACCACTACTATTATGCCTAAAATAACAACAGCTATAGTCATTTCGATAATGGTAAATCCTTTTTGGCCTAATGTTTTCATTGCGCTATAAAGGTCGTTAAAGTTACAGTTTTCGTCTGGCCGCGATCGGGATAAGCCACCTGAACATCCGCCTTGACAATACCCTGTTCATCTTGTCCGTCACCATTTATATCCGGAGTAATCGTCACTGTACCGCTCCCCCCCTGAACATTAGGTGTTTGAAATGCGCCGCTTGCAAGAGTATCAAAACTTGTATTTCTAAGCTCCTCCATTTTTTGATGGGCCGCCTCATAAGCGGCAAGTTGAGTCTTTGCCTTGGTATTCGCCACCATATTTTCAGTAACAAGCGGAATAAAGGTAATAGCAAAAACAGCAACAACCACCACCAAGATAATAATCTCAGTCAGCGTCACTCCCCGGCTGTTTTTTAAGATTCCCCTCCGCATATATCTATTATAACTTTTATCCCACTAAAAAACAGCCCCTTAGGACTGTTTTTTAGAACAAATACTTTTACTGTTTTTGCGTCAATGTCATATTAGATTCTCTTTCCATCTCAGTGGTTGAAAGATTATAGGTAGTAGGAGGAGTACCTGTCGTAGTATAGCTATAGCTTGCTCCATCTTTTGGATCAGTCGGCACAGTGTTATTATCAAATTTTTGTTGAACACAGGTATCGCTTAAACTGGTCGGATATCCGCCGGTTGTACCTGATGGCACTGAATAACAATCTTCCAAGGCATTCTGGATGCGAGTGAGGTCGGCTTTCCTTTTGGCATCGTTTGCCTTGCCTTTATCACCTCTGGTTGCACCGATAACAATCAAAATAAGGACGCCTAAAATAACGACAACAATCAAAAGTTCAATCAAGGTAAAACCTCGTTTATTTTGCAGCTTACTTAACATTTTCACCTCCTTTCTGGCATAGCCATTTTAAGTTACAGCGCCATTATAAGTTTGTTTCAAACTGTATGTCAATGATTAATTAAAGCAGGAATTGTTAGAATTGGCGGATCGCTTCGCTTGTCGGAATTGCCTGCCCCGTACTTTGAGATGGTGCGCGGGTTTGTTTCTAATATCCAACATCTCCAACGGTTTCCGCACTTCCAACATTTTTACTTAATGTTCTGAGTAGCTTGATAAATCGGAGTAATAATAGAAACAATAATAAAACCGACAGCAACGCCGACAATGAGCATAATAATCGGCTCAATGATGCTTGAAAGATTTTTGGTAAAGCTTTCAATCTGCCTCTCATAAAACTCGGCTACTTTGATCAGCATTTTGTCAAGATTGCCTGTTTCTTCTCCAACGCCGATCATTTGAGAGACCATGACCGGGAAAATCTTAGACTGTTTCAGCGGTTCCGCAAGCGGCGCGCCGTTTTTTACTCTTTCTTTGACTTGTTCTATCTCATTTGAAAATATAACGTTTTTGGTTGAATGAGAAACAATTTCCAGTGCCTCCAAGACACTCACACCGCTTCCAAGGAGCGATCCCAAAGTCCTTGAAAATCGAGCCAGATTAAACCTTAAGGAAATTTTACCTATAATCGGGGCTTTTAAAATGGCCGCATGAAAACTTTTTTGGATAGGCGCAACCCTGGTCAAAGCAAAGTATATTCCCGCGATCACCGCTATCGCGCCGATGGCCAGAAAAATGCCGTCATGCACCATGATCCGGCTTGCAGCTATCATAATCCGCGTGGTCAAAGGAAGCGTAGCGCCAAGCTCATCGAAGAGACCGGAGATAGCCGGGACAACCTTGACCATAAGAAAGATGATAGCCCCGGTCATAACAACCAAAATCACAGCGGGATAAGTCATAGCTCCCCTGATCTTCGAGACAAGATCATGATCTTTTTCTGTTTGCACAGCTAAATCCCGTAAAGTTTCGTCCAGCGTTCCGCTCGTTTCACCGGTTTTCACCATATTCACAAACACCGGAGAGAAAAACCTCCCTTGTTTTTCAAGCGCCCCCGAGAGCGACTGGCCCCCTTCTATATCTCCCAGAAGATTGGCAGCGATTTTTTTCATCGTTCCCTTTTGAGTCTGTTCTTTAATAATGCTTATTGACTGGGCAAGCGGAACACCGGCGTTAATGAGAGTAGATAATTCCTCGCAAAACATCATTTTATCGGTTAATGAAAGATGGTCAAACAAATGAATATCTTTAATGCGGACTAAAATATTATTGTCCTTGGTAATAACGATGGGGGTAATCTTGTTTTTTCCTAAAAGTACAGCTGCCTCTTCTTCTGAAAAGGCGCTTACATAACCTTTGGTCATATTGCCTGACCCATCTTTGCCTGTGTATTTAAATCTAGCCATATTTTTAATATTAAATGTTAAAGGTGAAATGTTTGAATCGGAATTTTTGTTTGATTATTTTGGATTTTGATCATTTGAATTTGTTTAGAAATTAGAAATTCGGATTTAGAAATTGCAAGATTTATTCTTGAGTTACTCTTACTAATTCTTCAATTGATGTGATGCCGCTTAAAACTTTGGTAAAACCGTCCTGATACATATTTGTAAACCCGTTTTTTTTGGCTTCAGCCGACAGTTCATCCTCTGAGGCCTTCCGCACAATTAAAGAACCGATTTCATCTGTCACTTCCACCACTTCATATATGCCGAGCCGTCCTTTGTAGCCGGTTTGTTCACATTTCGCACACCCAACCGCTTTGTAAAGATCTAGATGATATGCATCGATTTTACCTAAACTCAGCCGGCAGGTTTTGGGGTCGGTTTCGATAAAAAGTTCTGCGCGAACCTCGCGGCCTGTTTTGGCAGAGACCTTATCTAAGAGCTCTGGTTTTTCAGCCAGAATCTGCGCGATTGACTTCTTTCCTGTGAAACCGGCGAGAGCAGAAATATCTTTTGTTTCCAGCCCGAGATTTAAAAGCTTCTTTTTCTCTTTCTGGACATTCTCTATTTTTAAAAATTCCTCTTTGAGCCCGAAATCGCAAATCAGCTGCTCTAAAACCTTATGATCCAGAGAATACTGCTGCTTGCAATCAGGACAAAGCTTTCTGACCAGCCGCTGGCCAATGACATCGTTGACTGTTGAAGCGATTAGGAAAGGTTCGATTTCCATATCTTCCAATCTTGGCAAAGATCCGATGGCTGAGTTTGTGTGTAAAGTAGATAAAACTACGTGGCCGGTCAGCGAAGCATGTACAGCCATTTCCGCCGTTTCCCGATCTCGTATTTCCCCAACCATAATCACATCCGGATCTTGGCGCAGCAGTGCTCTAAGTCCGGAAGCAAAGGTCATTCCCACAGCCGGATTCACTTGAGTTTGATTAACACCGGGGATGCGATACTCCACGGGATCCTCTACTGTGGAAATGTTAACGCCGATATCATTAAGCAAGGTCAGCAGACTATAAAGAGTGGTCGACTTTCCTGATCCCGTAGGACCGGTTACAAGAGTCATTCCATGCGGACGATGAAGATTCCTTTTGATAACTTTGAGGGCCAGCCCCCGAAATCCCAGCTCTTCAAGAGAAGCTGCCTTAGTTGATTCATCTAAAATCCTCATGACCACCTTTTCACCGTCCATAACCGGCAGGGTAGAGACTCTGATCGAAATGCTTTTACCGGCAAGTTTGAGCTTAATCCTTCCGTCTTGAGGGACTCTATGTTCGTCAATCCTTAAATTTGACAGGATCTTCACTCTTGTAACTATCGAATACATAATCTGTTTAGGTAATGTCATCGTATCCCTGAGCACGCCATCAATACGATATCTAATCTGAATAAATGTTTCCCTTGGTTCTATATGCACATCACTGGCCCGCGATTTTACTGCATATTCCAGAATGATTTTAACCGCCCTTGCAATAGGCGCTTCCTGGACTATTTCTTTGACGGTATCGGCGGTAGCGGTTTCCTCAAGTTCTTCTTCCTCAACGGATATCTCCTTATTTTCTTCAATGGCCTTTGAGATTTCCTCAGAGAAACCCGCCTTGTATTGGTCAAGAATCAAGTCAATGTCTGACTGAGGCGTGATAAAAATTCTTAAGTTACTGCCAAATTTTTTCTTGATAAACTGAATCGCCTGAATATCCCCGGGGTCGCTCATTGCCAGAGAAAATCTGCCGTCTTTTTCTTTACTGAAAACAATCGTATTATATTTTCTGGCAATTTTCTCAGGGAGATTCTTTAAAACTTTTTTATCTATTTGAAAATCAGCCAAATCTATATAGGGAATCCCTGTTTCTTTTCCATATAACTTCACAAGGTCGCGATCAGAGATGACCTTTTTCATAATTAAAAGGTTGTAAAGCGGGACTTTGCTTTCTTTGGCTTCACTTAGATAATCATTAAACTTAACCTCACTTAAAAGATGGTTTTCGATTAGGATTTGTTTTAGTTCCTCGTCGCTGATTCTCACACATACCCTCCTAAAAAATTAACTCTCGCCTGATGGCCGGCTGCTGTCATCTGCGTCAGTTTGCCGGATGTCAGGGTTCGGTGCTTGGACACCCGTTTGTCTGGCACCCAAACTGCTCTGATTTAAAACAGATGTTTGTTGGTTTTGATTCAAGCCCTGATTTGCTGATTGTTCCCGTACCTGATAACCTACTACGTTAGCGTCATATCTTCTTTGATCTCTTCCATACTGATCTCTGATAAGCATTACATCCCTAGCCAGCTGATCTGGCTCTGGAATCATATCAAATGTAAAATTCTCCATTTCTCCCGCTGTCTGGATTACGACATCGCCATAATTCAAGAATGATTGGAAAATTCCCTTTTTTGTAGCTGAAACATCCTGAATTTCTTGAAGATCAAGTTCAGAAATCTTACGGGAAAATAGGTTCATCTGATCAATATCTACAACGTGCGAGTCTGTGATGACCTGCATATTAAGATAGTTGACCAGCCAATTAGCATAGGCGAAAAGAGTAATAAAGAGTAAAAATACGCTCAGTACGGCCGCGCTAAGTGCCTGAATGACTTCGTGAGAAGAAAAGGTATGATAGATAAAGATAAAAAAGCTTATTGAAATCACATAAACTAAAACAGGTGCCACGATTGACGGCATATAAACTACCCAATGTCTTCGTACAACCCTTAAAACATTTTCGTTTGGCTCTTGTGTCTCAAAATATTTGTGGTTTTTATCGATTTCAGGCATATTTTTCCTCAGATTTAGGTAATATGAGCGCTCCAATTTACCCGATATAGCAAATAAAAGGTAACGATTAATATCAAAACACTCAACCAAATATACGCGTGGATCATCATCTTCATCTTAGAGTTTGGCTCATAGAAATGGAGGGTTTGATAAATTGTAAAACCCGAGATAATCAGCCAAACTAGAAAAAATAATAGGTATAAAACCAGTATTAACCACATAAGATAATTATAGACTGAAAATTCTTAAAATCCAAGCAACTTAACCGCAAACTCAATCTTTAAATTGAAGTTGCAATATTCTTAGATTATAATTTAGTTATCATTAAAGCTTTGGAGGGCATATTTACACTATTACAGAAGCCGGCATACGGGAGCTGGCCAAAAATCTCCAAGAAAAATATGAAGTATATGGACCAGTCAAGGTACGTGACGAGGCCGTATATTCAAAGTTTCAGTTTAAGCGCCTGGAGGACGGCGACAAGCTAGTGCTTCACTACCCGATCACGACTCTGCCGCCGGCAAAGTATTTCTTCCCGGCGCGCCAAACGATCTTGGAATTCAAAAATAATAGAGAAGCCGAGAAAGAATCAGACAAAAAAAATAAAGTTATTTTTGGCCTCAGTCTCTTTGACTTGAAAGCAATAAACCGGCTGGATAAAATTTTCGGCGAACCAACGCAAGATGAGGTTTATGGTGTAACTAGGAAGAACTCAATTTTAATAAGCATGAGCGAAGACTTCGATCCCAAGAATGATCAAGCTTTTGATCTTCATCTTCGAAAAACCGGTGACAACAAGTATATCGCCTGGGTCGGATCGAAACAAGGCCAGAAAATAGTCGACGCAAACTCAGACCTTTTTATCAAATCAAAAGACATAAGAAAAAAATATAAACCGTCAAAGAAATACCCGAAAAACAAACGAGCTGAGATTCTGGCAAACTCAAAAGGAGATAAGATTTGGGACAAGCTGGCAGAGATATGTTTCGGTTGCGGCATCTGTTCCTACGTTTGCCCGATGTGTTACTGTTTCGATACTGAAGATATCGTGAAAATCGAAGGGATTACGAAATGTGAAGGCTGCAGGCAAAGAAGCTGGGACTCGTGCATGACTGCCGACTTCGCCGCCATTTCCAGCCACGACTTCAGGCCGGAGCTGAGAGACAGAATCTACAACTGGTATCATCATAAGTTTGTGCGAATGCCGAAAGAATACGGCTTTTCCGGATGCGTCAGCTGCAAAAGATGCATCACCTACTGCCCGGCAAAAATCAATTTCCGCGAAACATTAGATTATTTGGAGGAAAAATATGGGTAGAAAATTTTCAATGACCAATTCTCAATTTCCAATCAATTTTCAAGACTTGTCATTCCGGACTCGATCCGGAATCTATACCAATAAAATCTGGATTCTGAATCCCCGCCTGCCGGACGGGCAGGAAGTTCAGAATGACAGCGAGGCGAGATGAAAAACTGCAAAACATGCGATTACAAACTAAAAGAAGCAACCGTTCTGGCAACAGACCGACTTTGCCGTGACATTTTGGCTTTAAGAATTAAACTCGACAAGGGCAGTTTAAGCTTTAAGCCCGGCCAGTTTATTATGCTATCACTTTTCGGCTATGGCGAAGTGCCGGTTGCGGTTACAACCACC
>JAJYLR010000002.1 GCA_021787535.1 bacterium | reverse complement strand
CAGTATGGACTTATTTAGACAGCCCAAGAAGATGAATACATGATGGAAAAAGTTCAAATATAGAACTGGGGTGAAATTTGTGTCAATAAATTATACCTATGTTAAGCCAAAATATCAACCTTGGTAGACCAGGTGGTGAGTTATTTGAAACTGCCTATGGACACAAGCTCTCGGGATGAGCTTTACCGCATAAAACGGTTAGTACGGCATATTTAGCAGACTTTACAGCCTCTCTAATTTTAATTCAGCCTTCAGAGCGGGTAAAGAGAATTTTTTTCAGCCTTAAACATCGCTTACTGCAGTTAGCCGTAAATAATTGCTTAAAATCTTCTTCTCGGTGGATTTAATCTCCGTATTCGTCAGATCAATAGTCTTGTCTTTTATATGAAAGTCGATCCGATTTTTCTTACAAAACTGGATAACTTCTTTCGCGTTCACGTTATAAAAATCCTTGTAGCCCCTAAATGCCTGGGTTAACTTGCTGTAATTCCACTTACCAAAGACGATTTTGTCCGCGAAGGAAATTTCTTTAAGAATCTGCTGGATATCTTGTTTCACTAGATTTGGCGTAGGATAAGGTTCCATACTTATCCAGGTTCGTAATCCAGCATCATGAAGATTTTTTAATGCTTTAACCCGATCCTTTATGGGCGAAGCGAATGGTTCATACTTGGATTGGAAATCATCATTTAATGAAACGAGCGTTGAGCCATATTCGTTGTCTGGATTGAATCTTGAGGTGTCTGAAAGCACCTTCGGATATATACCCTTGCTGATAATAACTGATTTGATTGAATATCTGTTTAATTGCTCAAGGATCTTTAAAGTCAGCTCTTCAACATCTGGTTGTTGATACATGAAAGGATCGGTGGCAAAACACAGAAAAACCTCTTTGATTTTATTCTTCTTCCGGGGCAATTCTTTTTCAAGGAGCTCCAGAGCATTTTCTACAATCTTTGGCTTCGTCCAGTCCTGATATGTATGAATAACTCCGCATCTCTTCTTGAGCATCATTGCATAACAGGGATATCTGCACCCGTGAGTACATCCTTCAACATGATTCAAAGCATAGTCAGCGTACTCGACGCCACTTTGGTAAAGCAGGGTTTTACGCCTTATTTTTCGTATTTGGGTCATTTCTGTCATTGTTTCCTCGGTCAAAACATTTGATTCCATCGTATCAGACAATCTTAAATAAGTCTCCGGTTTTAAATGATCTGGCTCTTGGCCTCGGATTGAGTCGTATCAGTCTGTTGCTTTTCTCAAGCTGAACTAACGCATCCTTAAAATCTTGTTCCCGATATAGATGCTTGCCAGGTAGTAACCTATCTAATACTGTCGTTAAACTTAGGTTTTTCCGACCTTGAAAGTACTGATAAACCAAATTCACCAAATCCATTTTGAAAAACAGCGTATCTCTTCCCGCTTCGCCTCGCACGAACTCATCCTTCATCTTTATGAGTCCCTTAAGATTCTTTGTACCAAAAATCAAGTAGTAAATGTGCCTTCCGCGGGTGTCTTTTACATTCTTGACGGCGTAATATTTGAATCCAGTTTGGACCAGATTGCCTAAATAGAGGTCCAAATATTTTTCTCTAGCAATGCTAGGAGCTAACCCTCTCTGTCGAGCCTCGTATATTTGTTCCCACTCCGCACTTCCAAAGATCGCGTTCATTTCACTTTTATTAATCGAGTCTTCATCACTCAAAGACATCTTTCGGTTAATCGCTACGCCAAAAGGAAAGTTTATGATCACTTCAGCCTTATTTTTATTTGAGATTTTTTGAACAGTCTCCCATTTTAAATCACCAGCTTGCGGATCTAGTAAGGCAACAAATGGCGTGCTTGATGATATGCTTTTTAAGACGTTAACGATTTCTGTATTGCAATCACCCTGATAAATAGTTACATTCTTGCCAGTAAAATCTCTGCTAACAATCTTTCGTAGACCCTCAACTTTTTCTTCATCCAGTTCAATAAAAAAGTACTTTGTAAACGGCGGGTCTATTAATAATGAAATGAGAGACGACCCGTTTATGATTTTGCCATCACTCTTTCTTATGCAATATCCTCTCCCAGCGAAACCATCAACAAAATAATATTCCCGAAAACCTGACACATACAGAATATTCGAGTAGGCACTCAAATATTTTTCAATGTGATCAAGTTTTACCTCAGTCCAGGGACTAACCGCGTTGCCAAAAATATTTTTCGACATGTTTTCCTTCCAAATCTCTTTATCTTATTAAATGACTAATTTCCTAAATATATTATAGTACCAAAAATAATATTCTAGTATACATAACTAATACATTATCAAATCTTGACTTTATCTATCATTGCTTAGGAAAGTGAAAGCACTGTATGGCTAGATCAACGCCTCTTGTGGAATCGCCTACGAGATGAAATTTATAAGAAAACCAAGCGTCGTTAACCTTCTTGCCCTCTTTGACAAAGCAATCGTGCTCAAGTGTTGTGGCTTCAATTTGTGCCAAAACAGATCCAAATTCTTTATTTTGGACAAAGTAAAATATTGCTGCTTTCGAGTCTCGCCACGTCAAGTATGAAAGAGCCTGATTGATTGTCGAGTTGTGAGCCTTAGCACCTTTCCAAATTTTACATTCAGCAATAAATATATTTGATCTATTGTGGCGTATGAGGATGTCCGTCTTACCACTTTTATTAAACGTTTCGCCTGAAACACTTTGAAAATGTGGCGAGAGAGCCATAATGAAATAATCACGCAAATCCTCCTCGCCCTTACCTTTATAAAGTGATGGATGACGTTCAACCTCCACGCCTAAATCATGACAAATTCCTAGAATTTCGCTATATGTCTTGTCATCGAGTATGGGTTCGGGATGAAAAGGTTCTATTGATGACGACGGCTTTGTAATGAGCGGTTTTTTCTTCTGGACAGGTACCGAAAATGTATCAGGAAGATCAGATACTTTCTCTATAGGCACGCCAAGACTGGAAAGAAGATCACTTTCTATAAATATCTCTTTTTTTCGAGCTTGGACTATCTCCGTTGCTACTCTTTCAAGACCGTCATTGTATCGATCTAGATCTTCATTGACCATCCCACCCTGTTGAACAATATTACTGATTATGCTACTCGCCTCCTTTTTAATTTGTTCCGGATCGTTTCTAAAATTGATTATTTCAAAAAGAACTTCCTGGTCAGCAGTCTTAACTTCTGCTGACCATAGCAACCTTGATGAAGGGGCCATCTTTAAAAGATCTGGATCTCCTTCAAAAGGAATGTGATATGTAATCACAGTTCGAGAATATGAATTTCCCGGACGAGAAAAAAAGTCTTGAGGAAACATCTCAGATGGAATATTTTCCTCACGGCTTGAAACATACTTATCATCCAATTTAAACTCGACTGGTGCTACTTGATACTTAGATACAAGATAGTTAATATACTCAGCTTCATTGGCATTTAATAATTCGTTTTTATTTTCCGCGCGTACTTCCTTGCGCAGAGTATCGATCTGCTTATCTAAAGCATTACTTAGTTCGTATTGGCCAAAAATCTTCATTTATTCCCTAATGACCTGCTTAAAATTAGATGGAGTGAATTTTTCAAACTCTTCTTGTTTTACATAAAGAGGCGTGAACTTCACTTTCTTCTGAATTTCATTAATATCCTCACACCACTGTCTTAGTCTTTTTATTTTCTCGATGTCGTCTAAATCCTCACGTCCCTTTGTCTCAACGATATAAATCTCATCCTTAGAAGTTTTAACAAAGAAGTCTGGATAATAGTCTCTGATATTGCCATCAGCGTCCTTGTAGTCAATCTTAAAGTTGACCGCCCAATAGTTCTTGGCATAGGAGATAATGTCATCGCATTGTTCAAGGAAGTTTGCAAATTGAAGTTCAAAGTGACTATCGCCAACAATCTTGTTAAAAACACTTTTCCTCGGGACAATAAATCCTTGGTCATTTATGACAAAAGGTCTTGCCTGACTAACCTTGATGTAATTCCTTATTTCAGTTTCGCCTTTATCGACAACCGTAAGCTCGTTAATTTCTTTTTTGAAGGTCTCGATAATTGTTTTGGTTGCTTCTAATTCCGAGAGATTCCTTAAAATGTTTAGGTCATCTAAAATAACCTTTTTATCAAAAAGATAGTCTGTAACGAACAATTTCACTTTTTCATACAGAATATCGAACCCGCCGACTAGCCTAAGCTCTTTGGATATTATTTGGGCAAAATACCCAATTACGCTTTGATAGCTGGGAACAAATTCTGTATCAAACTCAGTTGTGTGTGTAACTTCTCCAGAGGTTATGTCCCTAAAGACAATTTCTTTTTGCTCTTGCTCACTAAATGCTTTGATCTTTAATTTCTTGAATGTGAATTTCGCAGGATTAAGCTCGGATAGATTTTTGTATTCTCGATAAATTCTTGGACTTAGAATAGGAATTTCAATGTCCAGTTTATCAATGTCTTTTTTGGTATTTTCCTTATCAATTTCGATAACCAGGGGAGCCTTCGGTTCGGTACCTTCGCCCATTCTCTTATGTTCAAGTTCAACACCTTCGCCCTTAATCGATTCGACGAAATCCATAAAAGCGTCGGTTCCGACTACACTGACAAATTCAGTAACATCGCCACGCTCTCTATACATACGTCTTAGGCCGCGACCAAGGGTTTGCTCGGGCAGAATATTACTCTTTGAAGAATAGGCTCGAAGGCCGACAATCGTCGTGACGTTTTTTACGTCCCAGCCTTCTTTAAGCATGAGAACCGAAACGATTGCCTTGTAAGGACTTTCCCATTTATCAATCTCATTTGAAGCTTTCCTAAGTTTCTTGAGCTCTTCTTCCTTTTTCCCTGTTACACTTTCAGAAATGTCGCCATTATTCTTGGTATGGATGGTGAGTACCGAGTTTTCGAATTCGGGGTAAGTGGCCTGTAAATAAGCGTTAACGTCATCACAATTCTTAGTGTCGTCTGTCATTACAAACAAGACAGCCTTTTTGCCAAGCTTCTCATGCTCCTCATATACTTTTTTCCATTCTAGATAGCCAAGATGAATGTAGTCCTTATATTTTTCGACATACTTTGAGCTCTTGTGTTCTTGCAATTTTGCACGGCTGGCCGAGTCGGGAAGGACTGGATGCTTGACGACATTCTGATAAATTGCCTCAACTAGCGGATAATCCGAAATCGTTTGAACGAAGATAGCTCCATTATTGTGTTTCGGGGTAGCCGTAACGTCTATTTGTAAAGATAGTTGTTTATCTTTCATTTTCATGCGATTGCTAATATCTTCAATTGATTTAAACCAAGCCAATCGCTCGTCATGAATATGATGTGCCTCATCATTTAGCACCATCAGTTCGTCAACGTCACGCACGATCTCGGCAATATTTACCTTTGATTCATGCGTATATGTCACGGGCTTTTCACCTAGGAAATAGGCCATAGTGTTTGCATCTGCGACGCTGGGCACGCTGTCGTTGCTGTTATAAATGCGGTGGATGTTTGTTAAAAAGATATTGCCAGTTTTACGAACAGCCCTGACGTCATCCTGTAAATGAAGCGTGATTTGAAAATCATCCTTCCAGTTTTGTCCCTCGAATCCGTCATCAGGCAAAATTGGATCTTCAAAGAAGATTTTTAGTCCCTCAAAATCTGCTCTGAGACGATCAAGGACGATGATATTGGGTGTAATGAGAAGAAAATTTCTGGCAAGTGTTGAGTCTGGCTCGTACATCTTATGAAAATAGCTCCAGGCAACAAGCAGACTCATGACCTTGGTTTTCCCGCTGCCCGTAGCCATCTTGATTACCATTCGAAGCCATTCTTCGGGAAACATGCTTGAAGAGACAGCGCCTGAGCTGTCATATCTGATCAAATCATATTTATCTTTTACCCCGACGACTTCATACAAATAAATAACCGTCTCAATAGCTTCTCGCTGTGCGAAATAATATTGGAATTGCACTAAGCCTTGATCATTTTCGACCGGATGCTCATTTTGAAACCACCATCTCAGAAGGCTTTTACTCGTATTACTTGCACCCTTATAATTTGACTCTCGCCACGTCTTTATTTCCTGACGGAGTTTATGAACTAGAGGGGGTAATAGTTTCCCATATCCTTTCTCACGTAATGCCTCATCAGCCGGAAACCATCGCAATTCCGGATCAAGTATTTCATATGGAGATTTTGGAAAGTCTTTATGTAGTGCCATAGTTTTATACTTTTATGTCAATAACTTTCATCGTGTCATTGCCAAAGATATCAACCACTTTCACGGCAATTTTTCTGCGGCCCTTTTGGCATTCGTGTTCGACGCTCTTTAGCTCAATTGAGCGATCTTCCTTAGTCCGAAATGACTGCCATTCATTTTCAAATATGTAGTCACCAGTCCAAACCTCATCAAACTTTCCCTCGTCGTTAACAACTCTTTTAATTTCTTTCTTACTTTCGAAATCAAAATCCACAGCCCAATAATCAATCCAGTCGGTCCAATGTTTGGTCAGAACTTCTCGCTTTACGATTCCGTCTTTATCTTTTAAAACTTTTATGATGTTGCCCTTTTCAACAAGTACTTTATGCGAGCCGTTTTTCAATGAAGCAATGACGTTATCAACGATGTCCTGATTGTAATAGACGGAGAAATCAGTTAGTTCAACCGCAATTATTCCTTTTTTGATATGCGGCTTTACTTCAATGTAAGATACATCGTGAAATTCAATTTGGTTCCGTTCTATTGCACGTTTATCGAATACTTCTCTTGGAATATGTTTTAGGGCAAGATCGATACCTTTTGCTTTTGCATCTTCTTGGATTTTTGGAAATAGCCCCATTTCGTATTCAAAAGCTAGGACATCTAACTTTGTAATGTGCTTTTCAATACACTCCTTTATGACTTCCTCAACAAAGAGTCTTGATGCGGGCATATTAATGGGGCCGATCGCAACGAGACGGCCTGCTTCCTTTGCCGAAAATGTTTTGAAATTATCAGTTGGTTCAGCTTTATAGGCTCTGATGATCAAGCTGACAAAATCGGCTTCTTTCTTCTTGAGTTGCTTCTGTTGTTCTTCTTCCCTCAAACCCAGATTTACGCCTATGTAATGTTGCCTCTCATATTTGCCAAGGTTCAGAATTTCAAATGCTCGAAAATCACATCCTGACTTTTTCATTTGCCTCTGAGTATTAATTAATCTTTTTCTCGTTGTATGAATAGCAAATTTGCCAAGATCTGCCCCAATCCATTTTCTTCCGAGCCTTTCGGCGACATCAAGCGTTGTTCCGGAACCGCAGAAAAAGTCCGCGATTAAATCTCCTTCATTAGATGATGCATTAATAATTCGTTCTAACAAGGCAAAAGGTTTTTGGGTAGGATAGTCTAATCTTTCATGGGACTGAGCAGCGATTTGTCCAATATCATCCCACAAATCGGAAACAGGTTTACCCTTCAGTTCGTCAAGATACCGCTTTCTCTGTATTCTTCCATCTTTACTCTTAGGAAAGTGAAGGCGCCCCTCTTTATCCCATTGCTCCATTTTTGTCCTACTAATCGCCCAGCCGTTTCTCGGCGGTTTATAGCCCTTATATTCGTACATCAACGTTGGGCGTGGTGCTGGATTTGCTAAATCAGCAATTCTGTAGATTCTGCCGTCAGGATCCTTGTGTCTGTAAAACTTCCTTATGTATTCTGGGGCACTCTCAGCGTATTGCAAATTAAATAAAGACTTTTCGCCATTGCCATAAAATAATATAGAGTCAACGTCATGGCCATATCTATCAGTTGTTGACCCTATTTGACTACTACTGCCAGTTTTCCGTTTCCAAGAAATTTCATTTTTAAATTATGTTTTCCAAAAACTTCATCAAGCACAAGGCGCATATAACTGTTTACTCTCCAATCGCAATGCACATATATCGAGCCATCCTTAGCCAATAAGTCCCTCATGATGCTAAGTCTTTCAAAAATCATCGCTATAAAGCTATCAGCGCCCTTTCCCCATGTATCTCGGTATGCCAATTCTTCAAGTACATTAGGTTTTTTAGTCAGCTCGTCATCACCGATTTCTATCTTCATAGAGAAATCAGCACCCACATCAAAAGGCGGGTCAATATAGATCAATTTAAGCCCGCCTTCCTTCTCAATTTCTTCTCTCAAAGCCCCACTTCGCAGACTTGATAGAATAAGCTTGTTATCTCCCCATATCAGCTTATTTGTCCAACCGGCAATCTGCCTTCCTCTGTCATCAAAATCAAATAATGTCTGTTGCAATTTTGTTTCTTCTGGCTTTTCTGCCCTAGGTTCATCGATGACTTCGATGGTTTGAAAGGGCAAAACTACATTTGTCACCTCTGATGTTTTTCCATTCCAAGCAAGCTCCACCTCTCTCTTCTCTTCAAAAAGTAGGAAGCGGTATTTATCAGGCAATGGCTTGCCAGCTTCTAAATATTTAACGACATCTCTTTTTTCGTTTTCTGTGAGATCTGTTGACATAACATCCTCTATTTTTCACTATTATACCGCGTTTATGTTGATATTTGAACCTTTTTTTGGTGTTTGATCATTTCCTTATATTGACATCGAAAATAGGCACGTGATAAATTCTCGGGCTGATGAGCCAATTAAACTATCTTGGTCAAGAAAGCGCATTGTAACCCTGCAATCATACCGCTTTCGGTCTAAAGGCTCATCTTCTGGTTCGTTTCTGTTCCCAATAGTGAAAGGACTGACTTTTGACAGGAATTATCGTTGTTTTGATCATCGTTCTTGTTGTTGCAACTGTGCTCAGGCTGAGCAATCGGCCTAAAGAGGAAAACGTCGTTCAAAGATGGGGCGCATATCTGCCGGGAAAGAAAGAAGCTGGCGAGGAGTATTTGGAAATGGCTCAAAATGAGTTCGCTGGTCGAAATACGGCTTTCAGCCATGAGCGGATCAATTTCGGCCTTCAAGGCAAAGACGGGCCAGCACTTAGAATCAAATACAGCCCTACTTATTCAAGCTACATCACGTACGATACGACTGGCGATGATCTTACTCTTCACTACGTCCTCTACCGAAGGGGCGATTTTCTTTATTCGATTCCAATGGTTGGTCGGCTGTTCTTTCGACTGTTCCACAACGTTTACGTCCATGACCAAAATAGACTGATTGGCTTTGCCTCGATGACGATTGATTGCGCTAAAGAAGCAGCCGGGGATCTCATGGACAAGTTCAATATGGACAGAACAAAGATCAGGCCGTCCAGCGGTAAATTGGGTGCGCTTTAATCAACGAATTTGTACGGCTCGCCTGGTTCTTCGGTGGCTATCGGCGTTGGAAATGTAATACCTTCATCCAGCTTAGCTAAGCTTAAGGTCTTGCCGGAATCCTTGTTGAGTTGTCGAAGGGTTGCCAGGTTTCTTTCCAGTCGCCAACTTTCTTCCAGGTCGAAGGTACGAAACACCTTCGGCTCTTTGCTTTTGGTTTTTAAAATGGCAATTTGAGTGTCTAAGTCCATAAGCTCGCTTATTCCCAGCTCTCTCTGCTCGTCTTTTGTGAAATACGTGTATGACATTTCGTTCCTATCCTTCACGTCCCACGGGTCATAATCTCTCATATATTTGATGATTAGCTCGGCGTCCTGCCTGTCGCACCTGTAAATAACGAAGTTCTTGGCATTGCCAAGAATGATGTCCCTTAGTTGCTGGTCAAGCTGAACGAGACTTTGATGAGCCAGTACGAGCGACAGCCCATATTTCCTGGCTTCGCTCATGATCTCGGCGAAGCTCAGCGTGGCGTAATTCTGAAACTCGTCTACGTATAGATAAAACGGCTTTCTCTCTGATGGCGGCAGATCCACCCTCGACATCGCCGCCATCTGGATTTTTGCGACAAACAAAGCCCCGAGCAGAAAGCTGTTAGTCCTCAAGACGCCTTTTGCGAGGTTAATAAGAACAGTCTGCTCTTTGTCCATGATCTGCCGGAAATCTATAGTTGACTTTTTGGCTGAGAGCATGAGGCGTAGTCTGGGGTCGCTGGTAAAAGAGGAAACTTTGTTCAAGGTTGATTCGATGTTGGAGATACGTTCCTTCTCGTCCCACTTCTCATATCTGTTATGCCAGAAAGAATCGACGGCTTCGTATGTGACGTGCTTCATCTTCTCTTTGCGGAACTGCTCGTTTGTGAGAAGCGGCTCGATATCGAGCATCGTTCCGCCCGCTTCGATGAGGGTCAAAACAGCGTTTCGCAAAATCTCGATTAGTCGTGGGGTCTTGTCGTCTGAGAGGTTCCAAATCTTTCTGAAAACCTCGATGAGTTCGAGGGTTTGGGTGTAGGGATCTATTCCTTCCTGTTGTTCGAGCGGGTTGAACCCAACAATGTTATCCGGATCGGTCATTTCGATCAGCGTGACATTTTGAAAATCATCGAGATTTCCAACTATGTCATTTACGAGGTCGCCGTGGGGATCAATAACCCCGCAGCCGTTGCCGTTCATGATGTCGCCGAGGATCCAGGTTGCAAGCCCTTTGGACTTGCCAACACCAGAACTTCCCAGAACATAGACGTGAGTTGACCTGTCCTCTTCGGGCAAATAAAAACCGACGACCTCGTCGGCATCGTTATATGTCATGCCGAGTTTTAGGGATTCATTCATGGCGCAATTATTCTATAACTCGGCCACGAATTTGCCCAAAAAAATTACAAGATTGCTCGTTAATCATGCTCATGGCCATCCGTCCGAGGCACTTGGTAAAATAAAATATGAGTGATAAATAGGACTCTGATTCAAGTGAATATAAATATAAACCCATATGCTTTAGTTTCGATAAGAATACATGGGAGGCTTAAAATCTGTGGCTTCTAATAAGCAAAAATTTCCCCGAAAATCTAACCGTATTCTCCAACAAAATGAATTTAGACTCCTGTTAAATAGCCGAGCCATCGAAGAATTTTCATGGCTGAAAGCGCTTCTTCAGGAGAAAGAGAACAAAGAACATCCTTACCTTACCAAAAATGATGCAATGGTTCTCCCTGTTGAACATCAACATTTCTTGAGAAACTTCAGGAATGATTTGATAACTACAGCATCAAATGAATGGACATGCGATAAGGGTTACCTTGAAGATCATGGTGGTCGAGGCACAGGAGGTGAATGGCCTTACTGCAAACTCTGCAACACCCCAAACAGATATGAATTCTGCATTGTTAATCGCGAGAATGAAAATCGTCTCAATGTAGGAAGCAGTTGTATTTTACATTTTGGAATTGATACCGGTGGAAGATCGATACCTCAGATGAAAAGGGATGCCAAGAAGCTACGCCGGGAGCACGAAGTTGACCTACAAGTTCGAGACGTCAAACGCCTCGTCACGCATTGGGATAATCACCTGAACTCCTACCCAATTTTAATTCCCGATCCGCATGATGGGGATTATCGTGAGCTTGGCAAGCAATTTCGATCCTGTTTTGAAAAATATACAGACCCTAAGTCAAAGCATAATGCAACTGACTTGAATCAAACGGTCAGTGAACTTAAGCGACTTTTGCAAGAAAGTAAAGAATTAAAGGAAAAAATGGCAGTTTATGCCAATACCCACGAAAACGACCAATTTGTCGTCACCCGCGATATCGTGAAATGGGTTCAACGCCTCGACATAAGGGAATCGAGGCTTATTTTCAACTCGTTAAAGAAGGATGGTCATATTATTGCACCTACTGCGCACCGGATAACGGAACCTGGCTTTATGCAGTCGATAGTTCAAAAACTTAATGACCAGTTGCGTAATATTAGCCTTCAAGTACAAAACATCGATACGGATCAGCCTGGATACATTCTAGCCACCACAGATAAGCCGGTCATTGCGTTAGTTATTTCACACAGAAACCTTCTTTTGGCAGTTGGTGCGGCCGTCTTTGACAACAAACAGAGTGTCGAGCGCTCTGAAGTAATCAAACATTGCAAAATTGCCAATGACAGATCGAGGGATATTGTCAGAGCAAAGTTTGCGAAGGCCCTAGCAGATCGCTTTTCTGAGCCTTCGCTATCGGACGATTTTGAAAATATTCGTGAGGAGTTCAACGAATGGGTGCTGATTGACAATTCCTCCCAACGCATAATCATTGTCGAAGATCTGGCAAGTGTTTTGGATCAATATATTGCTGGTGATCTGGATGAAGAACAATTTGTGAGGAATTTGCATGGTCCGCGTGTACGTCGTTATAAGCGCGATGAATTCCAAGAGCTATACTCTAATCGAATTCACAATCGATAAATATTACCTTGGCTTCAAGAAAAGTTTACTCTCACTCAAGACTATAGATTGCTAATTACTGGCTAATCCAATAGCTGTAAGTATAGGTTGTCGAGGCGGCGGGAGCGTTGTTGCTATTCAAAGTAAAAGTTGTTGTTCCGGGAATTGTGTAATACTGCAAAGTTGCACCATTACCATTCGTTTTTGGAGCAATAATCACGTTAGGCGCAGAAGCATAAGCTCCGGCAAAAGTCACAGTTGCCAGGACTCCAGAAGCTGGTCCAGTCCCCGTCGTCACTGTAATCGTTCCCGAGGTATCATTGCCGGTAATCGCAACAGTTGCTCCCGTGCCCGCATTAGCACCAGCCACAATTGTAGTGGTGCCGCTTGAGTTTCCGGTAATAATATGGCCGTTCATGGTTAATGTGCCAGTGAATGTTGCGCTTTTTGCCGTCAGATTGCCTGAGTAGTCGATGCTGAAAAGTACAGCTCCCAACGAACTCTGTGCCTGAATCAAATCGGCGGTTTGAGAGGTGTAGCCTTGAACTACCAAACCTTTATTTGAAGCTACAGTTGGAGTAATAATTGTAGTTGCCAGCGTATCAGCCGTTACCGGAGCATTGACGCTAAGCTTGTTTTGAGAATTAATTACCCCAATCCCGACATTGTTGGTACTTGAAAAATTTTTGTAATTTGCATTCGTACCTGTACCGCTTGATAAGATATTAATTTCATTATTGGCTGCTGGACTGCCCGCAAGAGCGGTTTCTCCCGAGTATGTTGAGTTTCGAATATTTAAAACATTATCGACATTTACAGTCTGCAGCCAGTCGACATCTGTTCCTGTCGCGCCACTTCCTAAGTAGCCCGCGATCTGAGCAGAAATAAAACTGCCATAGAACCCATTGCTGGCGCTTCCAACATTGATGCCATGCGAATTCTGCCCCATGCTTATCACAGTATCAGAAATATAGTCATTGCCCCCGCTTTGCAGGTCTATGCCTACTGCACTGGAAGAGGTTGAGCCAATACTTATGGTTGCGCCAGTTATTCGCGTGTTCCAGGCACTATAAAGGACAATATTAGCTTTGGTAATGTTACTCGTAGTAATTCCTGTAATCTCATTATCTCCGCCTGGCGACACCCCGCTGATATAGACCCCTGTCTCGCAGCTATAAACTTGCAGACCATTGGCAAGCATTGCTCCGCCTGCATCCACAAAAATGCCGATACCCCCAACGCCGCCAGCGCCTTCAACAATGTTATTATCAAGATTTACACCAGCTTTAATCCAAAGCCCATAACCGGTATTTGCATTTCCCCATATGTGAGAATTTTTCAGTTGTGTTCCCCCTGCCATACCGCCAGACACTGACTCAAAATTGATCCCATTACCAGTATTGCTATTTACAATAAAGTTATCGAACACGCTATCATGAGGACCATTCCAGGTCATGCCACTCCCGTAATTGTCAGAGAGCCAAATGTTGGTCCATTTGTCCTCCATGGTATCTGCTCCAAGAGGAGCACCCCCGTAACCACCCCATTCTGAATAAACTCCATCCTGAGCGCAGTTTCTGATAACAACATCATGGACGTTCCACTGGCCGCCGTACTTCCTCACACCATAACCAGAAGAGTTATTCGAGTTATTCCCGTCTAGGGTAACGTCGTCGATAGTCACTCTGTTCACGCCGTCTCTGCCGTTTGAGCCGGTCAAGCTGGCGAAATCTTTGGTGGCAATAACATCCGTGTTTGCTCCACCCGGAAGCTTGAGAATTGTTGCATTAATACCGGCCCCTTCCACATGGACATTTGACTTAAGGATCAAATGGCCGAGAAATGTACCCGGTGGGAAATAAAGAGTCCCGCCCTGATCCGGCAAGCTGTCCTCTGCTGCCTGAATAGCTGCCGTATCATCGGTCTTCCCATCCCCTTTGGCTCCAAATGCCCGAACGTCAACTTTCGGACCGCTTTTTGTAATGATGTCTTGGACAGTGATGGTCCCGTTCTGAACTTGGCTTACTGAAACGTTTGAAATAGTAAATACAGCATTGTTTGAAGGAACAAATGAAATAAGATTGGCGTTAGGCTTGCCGGTTAAGTATTGGGTGTATGTTCCGTTAGCGGTAATGGGCGATCCGCCGACGCCGCCGAGGTTTGCGGAAAATGAACCGCCAGTCATCCCAGAAACGGTAAAGTTAACTTTGTATGATTGAGTTTGTGACTCTCCAAACTGAGCGCCGGTCACCAGTTTAGCGGTTACATTGTCTATAGTCGTGCCCGCCGAGGTTGAATCAAACCATAAGTAATGCGAGTATCCCCCCGGTAGTATCGAACTAGCTGTCAGATATGCCGTATGCTGCCCGTTGCTCGTAATAAGAGCCAAGTCATTGTCGAATCCTACCTCTAGTTGTCCACCGGCGGGCATTCCAGATGTTGTAAATTGAACTTTATATAATCCGGCCGCAAGGCTCGTCCCAAGATCATCGCCAAAATATGCGCCACTGGTAACTTTCACGGCGCTTCCCGTCCAGCTCCAGCCGGCATCCATCAAATCCCAAGGATGGGGTGAGGCAGTAGAAGGGTTGGTGGAAAAGTTGCCATCAGAAATGATATTAGCTCCATACGTCTCACCAGCTGTATTTGAAAT
Source organism: bacterium (assembly GCA_021787535.1). GTDB lineage: Bacteria > Patescibacteriota > CPR2 > UBA1875 > JAJYID01 > JAJYID01. The sequence goes on along the minus strand of JAJYLR010000002.1, from coordinate 107,964 downwards.
ATCCTGATACAGGGCGTCTGTATTGTTCGCCCCGGATGCATGAGAGACAGAGTTCGATCCATATGTCCAGCCAGAAGCTGGCACCGAGTTTGGAGTGTCGGCAGTAGTACAGTTAGGATCGGTACAGGAAACCAGCCAGCCGTTGGCATTGCCATTAAAGTTTCCGTTGGTGGTGAGCTCCGAACCGAAGTCGGGATTGACAGAGACATTTCCGCCGATTGTTGATGTGCCCGTGCCTGTAATGTTGAGGGTCCCTGAAGATGTAATGTTGCCGGAGCTGACAGTGCCGACCGTGATGTTCGGCGTTCCTACCAAGCCACCGGCATTTCCTGAAATATTCCCTGTGATCTTTGACCCCGCAAGGGCTTGAAGCCAGGAAGGATCGGAGTATGAGCCGGTGTTGACCAGGATGTTTGCCGTAGTTACTCCATTAACGGCTGTTGATGAAAGCGTGCCGCCCTGGACAGTACCACCCGAGATATTGCCGCCTGACAATGTTCCGCCTGAAATAGCGGCTCCATTAATGGCGCCGGCAGCCGTAATTGTCCCCGTAAAATTAGTGCTTGAGGAAATAGTCTGGCCGTTAATAGTGCCCGATGCGATGGTTCCCGAGCCAAGATTTAGAGATGTGCCCTGGAGAGCGGTACCAGTAATAGATCCGGCGGCATTGATTTGTCCCGCGTTCCAAGTGCCCGAAGTAACTGTCCCGAGAATGGCAACTGCGTTTGACCCTCCCCAAGTGGAAAGAGCGGTGTTTTCCACATTGCCGAGACCGACGGATGAAGAATTTAATGTCTGCCAGGTCTTATCGCCCCGAAGGTATTGGCTATTCGTTCCGCTTGGCAATCCTCCCTGAAAATCTGAGGCGTGCTTGCCGTCCACCATGTCGGCGTTGAGATTGTTTACCACGGTTTGCGAACTAACGTTGAAAGGAGAGGTTCCGTTCTGGATAGTTGAAGTAATGGTCGAACCTTGCACATCATTGCCTGAAACGTTGCCTGAGATATTGATGTTTCCCGCTTGTGGATTATCGCCTTTTAGAGATACGTAATCTTTGGAAAGATCAGAGGAGGTTGAGACAGGAACGCTGCCGCCCGAGCTTTGCTGGTTCTTGTACTTTTGATTTACCTCATGGATAGTCAGCGCGTAAACAAGTAAAAACCCGCCCACCATTAAAAAAGCGGTTAGTATAAATAGCTTTATAAGGGTTGACTTGGTTTGTGAATACATCTGCCATTAATTTTACCTTAAGGATAATATGTGTCAATAATAATTATTGATTTATGTCATATAGTTGATATATTTAAAAGCAGTGTTGTTTAAAATTATGAGGGGATTATGAAAGATGAAAGACCGAGGGCGTCTAAAGCGCATAAGCTGGCAATTGCCGTCCTTATAGTAATTGTAATTGGAGCGCTTGGCTATTTAGTATTAAACAAGACAGGAGCAAATCCAAATAACCAGAAAACGGCAGCGGAGCAGCCTGACAAAAACAAATATCAGGCGGTATTTTTAACTAACGGGCAAGTATATTTCGGCAAATTAACCGATAACGGCGGAAATTATGTCAAACTCACGGGCATTTTTTATCTTCAGTCGAAAGATCAGAGCGTTCAGCCAAAAGACACCAACAGTAAGAATCAGTCAAATCTCACCTTGATAAAGCTAGGCAAAGAACTTCATGCCCCCGAAGATATGATGGAAATCTCAAGACAGCAGGTGCTCTTCTGGGAAAATATCCAGGATAGCGGCAAGGTGGTGCAAGCGATCAAGGACTATAAGAAGAGCAACAAGTAAATCTTCATTTTGGTTCGACAAAGAGACCACAAAAACACCTATATAAGATTAGCAATTCACTTTCTAGTTCTAGGGACCTAAAATCGCATCTCGCGTTAAGAAATTATTACAGGCATTACCGTCATTGTTAAACGGCACAAGAATATAGTTCACACTTCTACCAGGGCTGGGGTTAGCAGAAATACATGATGGGGTAGAGCTGTCGCAGATATCCAAGCAAGGATACGCAACGGGAGAAATTTCTGCATATCCTCCGCCGTTAGAAAAACAATTGGAATCAGGCGTAGAGAATTTGACAGACATGCCCTGATTAGTTAAGAACGTTCTTAACTCGTTGAATGAAAGGAAAGCAACTTGGGTTGCCGACGGACAGAGGCCTTGCGGGTTGTTCCCCGACTCGCCTATGACATAGGGATAAGAATAATCAGAATAATCATTGTCACCATCTGGTTCTGTAGAAATGTCGGGGTAGGATTTGTATCGCGCATAGTATGCTTCTAAACCAGCCTGAAGTGTTCTTGCGTCTGACATGTGTTCCGTTTCTGCAGCGGTTGTTCTGGCTATTTTAATAGCGCCTATGATTAATGTAGCCAAAACCGCAATAATGGCCATAACAACCACTAATTCTATTAAAGTAAAACCCGCTTCTGCTTCTATTCCTAATGTCAGCCGGTTGTCATTATCATTCATTCATTTAATTTGCCTTTGGTTTAGGTTTCTTAAAAAAGCTGGCTTTTCGGCCGGATTATGCTGACTCAAGATCAACCAATAAATAAAAGTAATAACCACTATCGTAATAGTTGCGACTATAACTATTTCCACTAAAGTTACCTTCTTTTTCATCGTTTTCTCTTAAGTTCGATAATAGCACTAATTATCTCTATATCAACTATTTTTCTTTAGAAAAACGGCACATTCTTTATAAATGTGCCGTTTTGCGCCATTAGCGCGTAATGCTCTGAACCTTCCCACCCGCTGCGATGACGACAGAGTCTAGAAGCTGAATGCCTAAGATCTCAGACGATTTCTTGAGCCGGTCGGTCAGCTTCCGGTCTTCCATGCTTGGCTCGGGTGAGCCACTGGGATGATTATGAACGGCGATAATGGCGACTGTGCCATTGATTACCGCTTTCCTCATGACATCTGCCGGTCTGACGAGACATGAGTTCACGGAACCCATAGCGGTCAGCTCTTTCTCAATGACCTGATTCCGGGCGTTGAGGTGCAGAATCCAAAAGCATTCGCGGTCTGCGAGCGCTTCTTCTTCCATGTTCTTCCGAACAAATTTGGCTACGTCCTGCGGGGACCTGATCGGTTCACCTGTTGCAATGTCTTTGACCTTCAAAAGTTCAAAAGTCATTTTTCCTCCTTAGATTGATGGCATGCAGAAGCCAGGTTGGGTTGGAAACGCGGTTGGTGGGAATTGATGGTGGTACTTGAGCCTTCAGCCCGATTCAGGGACGCTCACCCGCAGCCTGAACCGGACTTTCCGAAGCCGGTGAAGAGCAGTACCTACCGAATGTTCAATGTGCGTGGTAAGTTTTCAGAAACTGAGCCTCGTCCTTTTGGGAGCTTGCTCCGAAGGCTCATGCCCTGGCGGGCTATTCCAACAATGAGGTTGGTGAATCTAAGAAGGGAGAAAGCCAAATACTTCCCAGGGGACTTGAAGCGTGAATCGCTCCGAAGGTGGTAAACAGAAACATCTGCCTGCCCCCTGCTTTCCCTGTCGCCTTGATTAAATTGGCAAGGCGTCTTTCACTTTCCGCGACCGTCAGGACGCGAAAGTGATTAAAACCGTATTCTTCAGTGTACTGACGTGATTTCCAGTATCTTTTGTAGGCGACAACTTTTTCGGCAAATCTCGATAACGGTTCTGTACCCATGTCAACTTCCAGAAAGAAGATGTGCTTGCCCCTCCCGCTCTTAATTCCGAAAAAGGCATCAGGGGCGACCACGAAGTATTTCTTCTTTGCGCCGATCATGTTGATTCGCCTGAGGTGCGAGCGATCGCCACGCTGATAGAAAAAGATTTCTTCCGGTCTTCTTGCAAGCGTGATGTCGAGGCAAACCTTGATCTCCGAAACTCCGAGGGTGTGATCCATGAACATCCACTCGACGCGGTTGCTGTCGCGTGTCCATCTGACCTTGCCTCTCCCGACTTCGAGAGACGTGGCTACAACGTCAGCGCCGCGTTTATCCAGGCCAAATACTGCCTGGGACGAGCCGACCGCCACCGACCTCCTGAGCCGAGCCAGGAATCGCTGATCGCTGAGCTTCTTCAGCCGGCCGCAACACATCTGAACGGAAACGCCGACGAAATGCAGCCGCTGAATCTGATCGCGGCTCAGAAACCTATTTTCATGCACGGCCATAATGATCGCCACATCACGTGCCATCAATCTGATTGGCGCTATTTTCTTGTCCTTTGCTTTTGTCATTGGTCTTTCCTTGTTCTTTAAATCAGGGGGGAATTAAGCGACCGAAGGGAGCGTCGTCTGGCTGATAAGCCAGACTTCCCGCGCCTCGTCGACGAGACGAAGGAACGAGGGAAACCTTGTGTCGAGGGGCGGGAAGTCGGGCTTCATTTTGACCCGCGAAATGAAGACAGACGACGCCGACTTAAATGGGCTAAATGCCCTGTAAAGTCGGTTAATTCCCCCCTGATGGTTTTAATGTTTTGGGTGTTTAAATGGGGTGTTGATTCGATTTCAAGATGCATTTCAATACCCTAATGGGTGGGTCGCGGCGCTCTGTCTGCCAATCTCAGCAGTTCTTTTTCCTCCCGCAGGTCGTCCTTGGCAACAGCAATACAGGCCTTGATGAACTTCTCGAGCTCCCATCTTGCTTCCCGAGCATTCATTCTTTTCTGTTTGCTGACTTCGATCATCTCGCGCCTCTTACTCTTAATGGTAATGCTAACGTAGTTATACGTTGATGTGAGGGGAAAAAGAAACGGGTCTAGGTGCCCGTTCAAGCTTCCCGCTCTCATTTAAAGTCAATGATAATGTAGTATTACGTTAGTGTCAATAAAGAAGTTATCCACAGAACCGTGGATAAAAAACTATTGATTCATTGTTTTTCTTGATTTATAGTAGTTTCTATTAATAGTAACGATACGTTAGTGAAATATGGCATTCGGAGACAAATTAAGACAGATTCGCTTGGAGAAGGGCTTATCTCAGGAAAAGGTGGCTAACGCCCTTGGATACCCTACCAACACCTATGTGTCAGACGCCGAGCTGGGCAAGTTCATTCCCGGCCCCGACAAGCTGGAAAAATGGGCCAAGGCGCTGGATCTAACCAGTGAAGAGATGGAAGACCTTCTGCTGGAATCCAAGCTTCAGGATCTGGGGCTTGATGATCCTGGCTTCACTCTCATGTTCAAGGAAGTCCCGAACATGACCCGCGAGGAGAAACAATCGCTCATCCGGTCTTACGAGAAGCTGATCAAGGCTAGAAAGATAAAGGGAAGAAAAAGAAAAAATGAAGAGAATAATCGATAAGGCAAACAGAATATATGCCGAGCACGGAGACGACCTAGACCAGATTGTAGAAAGTCTAGGTCTAAATGTCGTTACAGACAGGCTCGCAGGCAGGCTCAAGGAATATCATGTCGGAGACTCGATTGTCGTAAATGAAAGCGTGTCCGAAAAGGAAAGGCGCGAGCTGATAGCTCACGCTATCGGACACCACCTTTTTCACGCTGGAAACCACCTCGCCATGCAGAAGCGGATTTACTCCTTCGGCAACTACCACGAGAAACAGGCAAACGTTTTTGCCGCCTGCCTGCTTATGCCCAGCGAACGCTTTTTAAAGATAATCAAGGGCAGACCAAGGCTTGACGAGATCGCCGGACACTTCGGCGTCAGGGAAGAGCTTGTAAGAATGAGATTCATGGTTTGGGTAAATTACGAACGGGATTTAACCGGCAGACAGAGCGCCAGGGTGGGTTAAAAATGAAATGTTTTATTTACCTCAGAGTATCAACCAAAGAGCAGGCGGAAAAAGCGGATAGCAAAGAAGGTTACTCAATTCCTGCCCAGCGTGACGCTTGCGCTAAATACATTAAGGATCGAGGCTGGGAACTGGCTGATGAGTTTGTTGATCGAGGAGAATCGGCTCGAACAGCCAATCGTCCTCAGCTTAAGGAAATGCTCCGTGAGATCAAAAAGCGCAAGGACATTGGCGCGGTCGTGGTTCATAAAATCGACCGCTTGGCCAGAAGCATGGAAGATCATGTTGCCATTAAGGCCATCCTCAAAAAAGCAAATGCATCTTTAGTCTCAGTTGTGGAGCATATCGAGGACAATGCCCAGGGGCGTTTCATGGAGGGCATTCACGCTCTAATGGCTGAGTATTATTCAGCCAACCTTGGTAGCGAAACAAAGAAGGGCATGACACAAAAAGCAAAAATGGGCGGTTGGCCAGAGATGGCCCCGCTTGGCTACAAGAACGTTCAAACGCCAATGCATGGCAAGCTGATCCGAACGGTCGAGGTCGATGACGAAAGAGCACCATTCGTTGTACAGGCCTTTGAGCTCTATGCCACAGGCGATATCGCCATACCTGCCCTCACAAAACAGTTGTATAAGATGGGCTTCAGGAGTCGGGGAACCGAAAAAACACCTCCCTGCAAGGTCTCTCATTCAAGAATTGAATCAATTCTTAAAAATCCTTTTTACAAGGGAATTGTGCGCTGGAATGGTATCGAAACCAAGGGCATTCACAAACCGCTAGTTTCTGAAGATCTCTGGGACAGGGTCCAAGACGTTAGGAGCATGAAAAATACTGCGGGACCGCGTTTAAGAAAACATCCCCACTATTTGAGGGGGACGGTTTTTTGCGGTGAATGCGGAGCAAAGCTTTCTTCCCTGACGGCTAAGGGAAGTTATCTCTATTTCTATTGCCTCGGTCAGAAAAACGAGGGAAATGGCTGCGGGCAGAAATATATCACGGGCAAAGACTTGGAACAGGCGATCGCTGAGCTTTATAAAGAAATTCAGATGCCGCGAGCACTGATTGAGGGCCTGCGGGAAAATTTCAGGCAGGAACTTCTCAAACAGGAGAATACGTCTGCCAAAGAACAGGAATTTTTAGCAAGGAGAATGGCAAAGCTGACTGGCCAACGCTCAAAGATAATTGACGCTTATTATGCAGGAGCAGTTACCACTGAGGTCTTGAAAGAGGAGCAGGATAGAATCGCTAAGGAAATGGGCGAATGCCAAAATCGCATGGATATATTAAATGACGGCGAAGAAGAAGTTAAGGAAACGTTAAACCGCGCACTAGATATGGCTTCGAAGTGCCATGCGGCTTATGGTAAGGCGAAGCCGGAACAGAGACGATTATATAATCAGGCGTTCTTCCGGAAGATATACGTGAAGGATGGAGAGATCAGCGGGAAGGAATTTACCAGTCTCTTCAACATGCTATTCGACGAAAGTTCAAATAAAAGGGATTTGGTAGCAGGGGTGGGGATTGAACCCACGACCTCAGGCTTATGAGTCCTGCGCTCTAACCAACTGAGCTACCCTGCCTTGGAATTGTTCTTAAATTTCCAACTTCGCTAAAGCTACACTGGATAAACTTCTTTTCTAATTTTAGTGGCTCGCCAAGCGAAGCCACGGAATGTAGCGAAGTTTGGTGGGCCCGGCAGGATTTGAACCTGCGACCTACCGGTTATGAGCCGGCCGCTCTAACCGCTGAGCTACGGGCCCTTGAAAATATAATATTGGGAATGCAAAAATCAAGGTTATGTTCTATAATAAATGTACGTTTACAACTTACACATTATATCGTAAATAAGCATGGTTTTCAATTTCTGAAATATGAAGAGGGGTGATTTTAAGGAAAAGTTAATGAAACTTGGAGGGGTGGCCTTCCTCATTTATATTTTCTTTTTATCAGGCAAAACTGTCTACCAAAATATTAAGTTTAACGGAGTGGAAAAAAACCTTCAGAAAGAAGTAGAAGTTTTGGAGGCAGAAAACCTGAATCTGAAGAATAAGATTCTGTATTACAAAACCGACAGCTATAAAGAACGTGTCATGCGGGAAAAACTCGGTTATCAGAAACCAGGTGAAAAAGTGTTAGCCATCACCGCTCCTAAGGAAGGAGAGCAAAGGTCGCAAACGGTCGTGCAAAAACAAAGAACTTCAAATTTCCAGAAATGGATGAATTTTCTCTTTCCTAAAAAGCAAGCAGATTAAATCTTTTTATTCTTGAAATAAGCTAAAATTTCTGCTAAAATATCGGGTAATCGACGCGGGGTAGAGCAGTGGCAGCTCGTCGGGCTCATAACCCGGAGGTCGGAGGTTCGAGTCCTCCCCCCGCTACCAAGAATTCCTAAAACTTCTATATAATCTAAAAAATATTATGTGTTAAAATCTAGCTATGGTTAGCAAATTTTTAGCATTTATAAAAGAAAATCAGCTGATCGAAAAAGGCGATAGGGTTTTGATGGGTGTTTCCGGCGGAGCCGATTCGGTTGTACTTTTGGATATTCTATCTCAGTTGCAAAACAATTTGGGAATCACTGCCGCTGTGGCTCATGTTAATTACGGATTGCGCAAAGAATCGGATAGAGATGAAAAGTTTGTTCAGAAATTGGCTGAGAGATATAAACTAGCGTATTTCTCTAGGAAAGCAAAGATTGCAGGCGGCAACATTGAAGAGAAGGCCAGAGAAACCCGCTACTCATTTTTTAATGAAATCGCTAATAGAGAAAATTTCAATAAAATTGCTGTGGCGCATCATAAAAATGATCTGGCGGAAACATTTTTTCTTAACTTATCCCGTGGCTCAGGACTTACCGGGTTAACCTCAATGAGACCGAAAAACGGCCCAGTGATTCGACCTTTGCTTTTTATCTCAAAAAAAGAAATTTTAAGGTATTCAAAAAATAAAAAACTGGAATATGTCGACGATGTAACTAACAAAGACTTATCTTTCAAGCGCAATCTTATCAGGCATAAAATAATTCCGCCCCTAGAAGAAATCAACCCTGATTTTGTGGAAAATATAGCAGATGAAATTAAAGATTTAAGAAAAATACATGATTTTTTAACGGCGCTCGCTGATAAAAAATATAAGGCGGCAGCTCGCGAAAGTTCCGGCTGCGTATCCTTTAATATTCAAAGTTTGGCAAAAATCGATCCTTATCTTCAAACCGAGATTTTGCGCAAAGCCATAAGACATGTTAAGCTTGATCTTCGAGACATCTCAAGGCAAAATATTCTCGATATTCTGAATTTAGCCCGAGACACTGACGGTTCAAAAGAAATTCATTTGCCCGGAATATTGATTGCGAGGCGAATTTATGATAAACTGGAAATTACAAACGCGGCAAAAAAGCTTGCCGAAAAGCCAAAAAGTTTGTCTATCAAGAGAGGAGTACCGATCCGGTTTGGCAAATGGAAGCTTTTTTTAGATGATAATGAAAAAGAAACTGTCCAGGAAAGCAAATATTTAGTACATTTAAACATTCAAAAAGAACTTAAGCTTTTGGTAAGATGTAGAAAACCGGGTGACAGAATAAGTATAGGCGGCGGGCATTCAAAACGGCTTCAGGATATTTTCGTAGATCAAAAAGTACCGCGCCATGAGAGAAAAAGTTATCCCATAGTGGTAACAGCTGAGGATAAGGTGGTATGGATACCGGGTGTCACACTTAACACGGCTTTCAAAGCTGATGAGAAAGCCAAAGGCAGGTTTATTTTGAAAGCAATAGTAACTAATGAAACCCTGAAAGCGGGTAAAACAAAGAAAGAATGAAAAAGAATTTGAAAAAAAGCAACCGAAACATAGTAGTTTTCATTATTATTATCCTGATCATTGCGGCAATTTACTCATTTTTTATCCCTGCCTCTACAACCGAACAAGTCGATATCAGCAAAGTTGCTCAAGAAGTGAAGGATGATCAGATCAAAAAGATCGATCAAGAAGGAACTAAAATTACTGTTACTTTAAACGACGGCAAACAGCAAGTCGCTCATTTAAATGATACTGAGCGCATTACCGATATGCTGAAGTTTAACGGAGTAAACAATATTGATCCCAACAAGGTAGAGATCTCTTCAAACTCTTCCAGTTCGAGCTCTTTTTGGATCGGCATACTTATCCAGGTCCTTCTGCCGGTTATATTAATCGGAGGAATATTCTATTACTTTATACGCCAGAGCCAAGGCGCATCAAATCAAGCCCTCGGATTTGGTAAATCCAAACCACAAGTCTATGACAAGACCAAGCAAAAAGCAGTTTTTAAGGATGTAGCCGGACTTGAGGAAGCTAAAGATGAACTGGAGGAAATTGTCGAGTTCCTAAAATATCCGAAAAAATTTTTAAATCTTGGCGCCAAAATCCCAAAGGGAGTTTTGCTCTTCGGCAGTCCCGGAACCGGTAAAACACTGCTTGCAAGAGCAGTAGCGGGCGAAGCCGATGTCCCTTTCTTTTCGATTTCTGGTTCTGAGTTCGTCGAGATGTTTGTCGGTGTTGGTGCAAGCCGTGTGCGCGATCTTTTTAATCGCGCCAAGAAAAATGCCCCTTGCATCATTTTCATTGATGAAATAGATGCTGTCGGACGCCAAAGAGGAAGCGGCCTCGGCGGATCTCATGATGAACGCGAGCAGACATTAAACCAGATACTGGTTGAAATGGACGGTTTTGAAAAGGGCACAAACGTCATAGTCATGGCTGCCACAAACCGACCGGATGTACTGGACCCGGCGCTTCTTCGTCCGGGAAGATTCGATCGAAGAATTGTTCTCGATATGCCGGACTTAAAAGCTAGGGAGGAAATATTAAAAGTTCATTCAGCAGGCAAACCTTTGGCGAAGGGGGTGGATCTCGGCATCATAGCCAAACAAACCCCGGGCTTCTCAGGGGCAGACCTTGAAAACCTGATGAATGAAGCGGCAATTTTAACCGCCAGAAAGAATAAGAAAGAAATTACTTTAAAAGACATTACGGCTGCGACCGAGAAAGTCTTGCTCGGTCCTGAGAGAAAAAGCAGCGTTATGTCAAAGAAAGAGAGGGAGATTACGGCTTATCACGAAGCTGGCCACGCCATAGTCGGCCATTTGCTGCCTAATACCGACCCCATTCATAAAATTTCTATAATTTCGCGCGGTATGGCAGGCGGCTACACTTGGAGCTTGCCAAAGGAAGATGTTAAGCTATACTCCCGAAGCAAAATGTATGATGAGATAGCCATGTCGCTTGGCGGACGGGCAGCCGAAGAGCTTGAATATAATGAAATGACCACAGGCGCATCAAATGACCTTGAAAAAGCTACCAAGATGGCCCGCAACATGGTGGTCAGATACGGCATGAATGATCGGCTCGGACCGCAAGTTTACGGACACCGCGAAGAACAGATTTTCTTAGGGAAAGAGCTGGCTGAACACGACAAAAATTATTCAGAGGAAACAGCCGCTGCTATTGATGAGGAAACAAACAAGATTATAGTCGCCTCGCATAACAAGGCCACGGAAATCTTGAAGAAAAATAAGGCAAAACTCGAGCTAATCGCCAAGACTTTGATAGACAAAGAAACTATCGAAGGCGAAGACTTCGAGAAATTAATGGGTAAGATAGACAAGATAAAAGACTAGTGAAGGCAAGAGTTAAAAAATTTTTCTACTATATCTGGGATAAAAAGCTGACTGTTTCAAGGGCAGCTATTATTCTGGGTGCGACCGCGCTGCTCTCAAATGTCCTGGGACTTTTTCGTGACCGCCTGATTGCCGGACACTTCGGCGCTTCCAACCAAACCGATATCTTCTACGCTTCTTTTCGCATTCCCGACCTGATATTTAATCTCTTAATTTTAGGCGCGCTCTCTAGCGTATTTATCCCTATCTTCATAGAAAAAATGACCAAAGAAAAGGAAGATGAAGCAAATCATCTGGCCAGTTCTTTTTTAAATTTTCTTTTAATTTGCACACTAATCTTCGGCATTGTCATTTTTCTTCTAGCCCCTAAGCTGGTACCCTTTCTCTTGCCGGGTTTTTTTAATCAAAACATTCATACCAGCTATAATGTTTTTCAAACTACAGTTAACCTGGTCAGAATTATGCTTCTATCCCCTATTTTCTTTGCGATATCCGGCATCTTCGGCGGTATTTTAAATTCCCACAGAAGATTTATCGCTTATTCGCTCGCACCTATCATATATAATCTTGCAATTATTTTTTCAATGGTTTTTCTGGTTGGTAAGTTTAATCCTGAGATATACGCACCGGCTGTCGGAGTGATCATAGGAGCTTTCCTGCAAGTCATTATTCAGCTGCCATCAACTCTCAGAACCGGTTGGAGATGGCGGCCGATCATCGACTTTAAACAGGGCGAGATTGCCAGAATGGTTAAGATGATGACGCCCAGAACATTGGCAATCGGAGCAAGCCAGATTAATCTTTTGGTCGACACGATAGTTCTCTCATTTATCGCCGGTGGCATAACCGAGTTTCAGTATGCTAATAACATTCAAACTGTTCCGACAGTCATCTTCGGCATTGCCATAGCCACGGCCATTTTCCCCGCCCTGGCTGCTTCGTACGCAAGAAAAGACATGAAAGAATTTATGAACGGCTTTTCTTGGAGCGCCCGCAGAATTTTGTTTTTCATGATTCCGGCAACAGTCGGCATAATTGTTCTAAGAGCGCAAATAATCCGTTTGATTTTCGGTATCGGAAATTTTGACTGGAATGCTACATACTGGACTACGAAAGCTCTTCTCTTTTTTGCTATAGGTCTCGTTGCGCAGGGTTTGATCCCTCTCCTTTTAAAAGCTTTCTATGCTATTCATGATACCAAAACACCCTTTTTCATAGCCGTTATAGTCATGGTTGTAAATGCAGTCCTATCAATTACGCTACCTTTTATCCCTTCCTTAGGGCTTGGCGTAGCCGGAGTCGCTCTTGCCTTTTCAATCGCCGGAATAGTCAATGTAATACTTCTTGCTATTTGGCTGCATGACAAAGTCGGCATACTTGACCCTAACCATAAAATTTTTGAATCGACTTTTCGCCTCATTGTCGCCTCGGTTGCCATGGGGTTCGCTATTCACTACTCGCTTTACCTCTTTGATATAGTCGCAAATACTTCTAAAGTAGCCGGGATCTTAATTCAAACATCGGGTGCCATTGTTCTAGGCAGCGTAACATACTTCATCCTCGCCTGGCTATTCAAGTGTGAGGAAATAAAGTTCATTCTCGAAAAAATCCGGCGATAATTTGCGGCTTCTAAAAAAATAAGTTTGTGTTAAAATTACATGTAGCTGAGGGAAACCTCGCTATTTTTGTCTGCAAATAATGAAACATGCAGCGCACTTTTGCAAATAAATATAAAAATTTCGGAAAGGACTGATATGAAACTGCGGGGCATAGAATTTGGAAACGTCTGGGCCGGAAGCGGAGTAATGGGCTACTTCGGAGAAGGGTACTGGTATCATCACACTAGAGCCTCCGAACCATTTGGTCTTGATTTTACCGGGATGACTTTAGTATCAAAAACGGCAACGGAGAAGCACAATCCTGGTAATATGCCGTTCGACCTGGAAACCTTTCAGCCGCTGGAAAAGTTCCCGGATTGTATTAAAGTTAGGCCACTTTCAGGTATTACTCTAAATGCTGTCGGAGTTGCAAATCCCGGTATCGATGCACTTCTGGCAAAAGGAGAATGGCAAGCTCTGACAAAGCCTTTTGTCATTTCTATTATGGCAATCGAGGAAGAGTCTGAGCAAAAACGCTTGGATGAGATAAAATACATTGTCCATGCCATCGGAGAACGACAAGACGAGTTCAATGCGCCATTTGCAATCCAAGAGAACATTTCCTGTCCCAATACAAACCACAGTCAGATAGAACTCACCAATGGTATCGCAGACCGGCTAGAAGTCCAAAGTGAACTGGGTGTTCCTTTGATCCCCAAGGTATCTATCGCTGCTGCACCAACATGGTTCATGATGGAACTCAACGATAATGACAACGTTGATGCCATTTGCAGCTCAAATACAGTTGGTTACGATTGGCGAGAACTAGGTCAGTGGCACTGGAAACTTGAATCTCCAATGAGGAAGTATAACAAAGCAGGCGGCGGACTCGGGGGCAAGGTCCTTCGAAAACTGACATGCGAATGGATTGAAGAGGTACGTGACGCGGGATTTACAAAGCCGATAAACGGCGGAGGGGGTATTCTCACAAAGAGAAATATCAGACAGTTCCGTAGGGCAGGCGCTGACTCGGTGTTTTTTGCCTCAGCAGCTATGGTAAGGCCTCATCGAGTCCGCAAACTCATCCGCTATGGCAACAAACTCGATTTCACAAGGAGATGAGACGATTTGAAAACAATAACCCTTCCCCGGTTTAATGACATGCATGTTCATTTCCGGCTGGGGCAAATGCTCAAAAACGTGGCACCGGTTACGGCAAGCTACTGCTCGCGGGCTGTGGTTATGCCAAACACTCTGCCGCGGCCCATCCTGAATGCCGACGATGTCATCTGGTACAGGGATGAAATAAATCGGGCACTTGAGGATGCGGGTGTTAGTCTCGGACATTTCACGCCGCTTATGACCATCAAGATCCGAGACGACACCACGCCGAAAATGATACATTCGGCGGTTTATGCCGGTGGTGCGATTGCCGGCAAGGTTTACCCCAAGGGCGTCACCACCAACTCAGGTAACGGCCTGACCAGCTTCAAGGGTATCGGCAAGACCCTTTCCAAGATGGAGGATTCGGGAATGGTTCTGCTCCTGCACGGAGAACTGGATCTGGAAAGAACCATTCAGTCCGAGTGGGAAGCAGCCTTCCTGCCGCAACTCGAGTGGCTTTCGGCGAACTTCCCGAACTTGGGAATAGTTCTGGAGCATGTCTCCTCTGCCGAGGCCGTTCAGGCAGTTCTAGACTTGCCCGATAATGTCGCGGCCACCATCACGGTGCATCACCTAGTGTTGACCGAAAACGATGTGATCGGCACAAAAATCAGACCCCACAATGCCTGCCGTCCGATGCCCAAGGACTTTACGGACCGTGATTTGCTCCTTGAAATGGCAATGAGCGGCAATCCCAAGTTCTTCCTGGGCTCTGACTCCGCTCCCCATCACAGAAGAAGCAAGGAATGCGCCGAGGGAGCCTGCGGTATCTACACCGCGCCCATTCTGCCCTCGCTTCTGGCGGAGACCTTCGAGGAACACGGAGCACTCGACAAACTCGAGGCCTTCACATCTCGGAATGGCGCAGTCTTCTACGATCTGCCCCTTGGTGGAGAATTTTTCCCAGCCGAGACTATCATGCTTGTTGAAGATCCGTGGATGGTTCCCGATGAGGTAGATGGCATCGTGCCATTCATGGCAGGGCAGACCATGTGTTACAAGCTGGCTTGACCGGCATTTATTTGCAAACAAACACGGGCAGCGGTTAGGAGGACCGCTGCCCGTTTTCATTTATTAATCTCGAAAGCTAACTCTTTTTCTGCTATAATTTACTCCTATGAGTCAGGAGAAAATAAGAAACTTCTCAATTATCGCACACATCGACCACGGCAAGTCCACCTTGGCTGATCGTTTTTTAGAAGTGACCGGAACTGTTCAAAAAAGGCAGATGAAGGAGCAGCTCTTAGACACTATGGAGCTGGAGCGCGAACGCGGCATCACAATTAAACTCCAACCGGCGCGCATGCTTTGGCATACGACCAAACAAATCCTAAATTCTAAGCACAAAACTCGAAACAAATCAGAAATTCAAAAGAATAAATCTTCAGATAAACAAGGTGTCATTCCCGCGCAGGCGGGAATCTATACAAACAAAGAACTGGATTCCCGCCGGGGTTTATCCTCGACTCCGATCGGGGGCGGGAATGACAGAGAAAAGAATTCATTGGAAATTGAAAATTGTGAATTGAAAATTGATTCAGAACCCTACGTTCTGAATCTCATAGATACTCCAGGCCATGTCGACTTTTCCTATGAGGTTTCCCGATCTCTTTCGGCCGTCGACGGCGCAATTCTCGTGGTCGATGCCTCCCAAGGCATCGAAGCCCAAACCTTAACCACATTAACCATGGCAATAGACCAAGGGCTTGAGATCATTCCGGTTGTCAATAAAATAGATCTTCCCCATGCCGAGCCGGAGCGCGTCGCCAAGGAAATCATAGACCTTCTTGGAGTGAGAGAAGATGAAATCATTTTCGCCTCCGGGAAAACCGGCGAAGGGGTCGAAAACATCCTGAATGCTGTGATTGAAAAGGTTCCTTCTCCGAAAGGCAAGCCGGAATCAAATACAAAAGCGCTCATTTTCGATTCATTCTTTGACAGCTATCGCGGAGTGATTATTTATGTACGGATTTTTGACGGCCAAATCAAAAAGGGTGAAAAGATAAAGATGATGGCGACCAAAACTGAGGGTGAAGCTCTGGAAATCGGTTACTTGAAACCTGATTTCAGCGCCCAAAACGAGCTAAGCTGCGGCGAGATTGGCTACGTTGTTACAGGACTTAAAAATGTGGCTGAAGCTCGCGTCGGCGATACCGTTACTCTTGCCTCTAATCCGACAAATGAACCGCTCCCCGGCTATAAGAAGATTACTCCTTTTGTCTTTACCGGCCTTTTTACCACCTCCGGCGAGGATTACCAAACGCTCCGCGAGGCATTGGCAAAGCTGCAGCTGTCTGACTCCTCGCTTGTTTACGAGCCGGAAAGCTCGGCATCGCTCGGCTTTGGCTTCCGCTGCGGATTTTTGGGGCTTCTGCATATGGAAATTGTCAAAGAGCGTCTGGAGCGCGAGTTTAATCTCGACCTGATAGTGACCACGCCAAGCGTGTCTTATGAAATTGCCAAAACAAGTGGTGAAACCCTCTTAATTAAAAACCCGTCCGAAATACCGGATAGATCCGAAATTGCCGAAATCAGGGAGCCGTGGCTAAAGCTTGAGGTCGTCACGCCTAAAGAATATGTCGGTAAAATCATGGAACTGACCCAAAACAAACGCGGATTTATGAAGAACCTAAGCTACTTGGAGGAGAATACCGCGCTTATTACCTTTGAAGCTCCCCTTTCGTCTATTGTCACCGACTATTATGACGATTTAAAGAGCGTATCAAGCGGATATGCTTCGCTGGGCTACGAAATGACCGGATTTAGGGCTTCCGAACTTGTGAAAATGGATATTTTGATAGCGGGAGAGGCCATGGATACTCTATCGGTAATAGTCCACAAAGATGAAGCCCACACCCAGGGTCAGAAGGTGGTTAAAAAACTAAAGGACTTAATCCCCAAACAAGCCTTTAAAATCACACTTCAAGCTGCCATTGGCGGCAAAATCATCGCCCGAGAAGACATTTCTCCCTATCGTAAAGATGTCACGGCAAAGCTATACGGCGGCGACGTCACCAGGAAAAGAAAGCTGCTTGAAAAACAGAAAAAAGGCAAAAAGAAAATGGCCCAAATCGGCAAAGTGGCAATTCCAAGCGATGTTTTTGTAAAACTTTTGAAAAAGTAAAAGGGTCTTTTATTGAAATTAATCTCTTAATAAGCCATAATCTTTATTATGGCGGTTTTGTTTACTATTATCACTTTTTTCTCAACCCTCTTGGGCGGGTTGGCCAGCATTAGGTATAAAGATAAAATTCATCTTATCCTCGGCTTTACAGCCGGTGTCATTCTGGGACTTGTAGCTTTTGACATTTTGCCTGAAATCTTTGATCTCACTAAAAAAACAAGCATAACTCCCAAATTGCCGATGATTGCCCTTGTCGTCGGATTTTTAATCTTTCACGTTCTGGAAAAAACTCTTCTCATTCACCATGCTCAAGAAGAGAGTTACCCCAAACATCACCATCCTTCAGTCGGCATCATGTCATCGCTTGCTCTGATCGGCCACTCATTTTTCGACGGCGTAGGAATAGGGCTGGGGTTTCAGGTCTCGCCTGCGATTGGCATCTTAGTAGCTATCGCTGTTATCGGCCATGACTTTGCCGATGGGCTCAATACCGGCTCTTTAATGCTTGTGAACAAAAATAATTTAAAGCGCACATTAACCTTTATTTTTGGTGACGCCATAGCCCCGGTTATGGGTGCAATATCAACCCTTTTCTTTAGCTTGCCTGATAGTTACCTCGTCATTTATCTTGGTTTTTTTGCCGGTTTTTTGCTTTACATTGGGCTTGAAGATATTTTACCCGAAGCCCACGAAAAATATTTTTCATTTAAGACTGTGCTTTTGACTATATTTGGAGCCGTTTTTATATATGCCGTAACACTCTTTACTTAAAAAGAATTGTTTGATATTGCAAGTTTGTATGCTAGAATAACTATGTAATTTAAGGAGAAAAATGTCAAAAGTACTGATAATCGGACCGGATCAAGCTACTATCAAGTTATACCAAGCAGCTATATCTTTTCAAGGTTTGGAAACCATCACCACCTCTAGCGTGGGCGAGGCATTAAGCATGATTGACAAAAAACCCAATTTAATTCTGTTGGACATTACCACCCCAGACATTAAAGACATAAACTTGATCAAGGAAATCCAAGAAAAAGATGGTGTTCCGCTCATCATCGTTGCAGATATTAAGAAAAATCATGCCTTGAGCGAACATTCCATAGAGGGAGTATGCGAATATCTCTCAAAAGCTGACACCTCAGTCGGCGAAATCATACAAAAGGTTAGGAAAGTAATCGACCAAGGCGGCAAATGCTAAATCTTTATTAATACAAACCATCAAACAGCTTTCGGGCTGTTTTTTGTTATAAGCCAGGAGTTGCCGCGGCTGCCGAATCTGGTTTTAACAAGCGCATATCTCCCTTTAGCTTTTTTACCATTTAAAACAAACTCAACTACTTTAGCGTCTCTCTTTAAAAGTTCAAACGTTCCCCGATCCCATATTTTAACCGTTCCGGCCCCATAATTGCCGTCCGGAATAATGCCCTCAAAATCAATATAGCTTACCGGATGATCCTCAACCTCAAGCGCTAACTTCTTGTCACCAATTTTTTCCGGCATACCTTTTGGCACCGCCCAGCTTTTTAAGACGATGTCTTTCGAATCCGGTTCTGCCGGCATTTCCAATCTGAAATCATAATGCAGATGGGAGGCATTGTGTTCCTGGACAACAAAACGGCTTAACCCCTTATCCAGAGTCGTAGCTTTTGGTTCAGGAGTTTCTTTGAAATTTCTCTTTTTTTCGTACTTTTCTAAGGCCATTTTTTAATATTTTTCAATTCTTCTAAGATATAGTCCCAATTCAGATTATTAAACCATGCGTCGATGTAGTTTTTTCTTTTCGTGCCGAAATCCATAAAGTATGCGTGTTCGTAAACATCCAAGACCAAAATCGGTTTCGCATTCCAAACTCCCCCGTGCGAATGCCAGTCGCCAAGTCCATTATAAAGCTGTTTCTCATCCAAATCATAATATAAAACAGCCCAGCCCCTTGATGCCATTCCCAAGCCGTAAAATCTTTCCTGCCAATTTTCAAAGCTGCCAAAAGCTCTGGCAAAGATCTTACGTATTTCATCCGGTACTGAACCATCTCTGCCAAGCCCCATAAAATATGCTTCGTGCAGCTTGACTCCATTTAGAGCAAAGCTCTCCTCAAGTTTCAACTCGCGATATTTGTCATATGTTGCATTTGGCATTCCTTTAAAACCATCTTCCAAATCTTTGCGTATCGCGTTCACCTTCCCTACATAACCCTTATAAAGCACCTCAAAATGCTCGGCAATTTGATCATGCGAAATTCCTTTTAACTTTTTATACGGCAGTTCGATGGCTTCAAGTTTTTCCATTTTATCCTCCTTGTTTCAATTTTAATCTTAAACAAATTGTAAAATCAAAAGAAATTGTAATCATTATCAATGTTTACAATTCCCAAAATAACTTTTAATTTTTAAATTTGAACTTTTAACTAAGGTTACTTGTGCTGATCAAGCCAGGACTTTAGAGCATCTTCTTTTTGGAAACCGACAACTCTCGCCTGGTCTTTTTGGGAAACAAAAGTCGGCGTGCCTTCAATGTTGTACTGCTTGCCGTATTCCGGGTGGTCCAAAATATTCATCGGCTTAACCCTATACCCTTGTTTTGCAAGATCGGTGAGCACTGACTTCTCATCCTGACAATGAGAGCAGTTTGGCGAATAAAAATACATCACGGTAGCATTCTGGTCGAAATATGGCTCTATATCAGAAATTTTGGTGTTGGTCTGGGGCTGATTAGGTATTTGGCTCATCTTGACATAGCCAATCAGGCCAATAAAGCCAATGACCAGAACCCCTATGATAATATATGGAACAAACTTTTTCATTATGTGACCAATTACGAATGTTTACTAATCTACAAATTTTTAACAAAATAACTTTGAACTTAGTAACTTACAACTAACCAATTTGGTAACTAAATATACCACTTAAATATTATAACACCTAATATCGTCATGATAAGACCCATGATCAGTTTCATGTGGTTTTTTTCTCTCTCCTGCCAGTCCAGCATTTTCATAGCCACTTTTTGGTTGGCTGTGGCCGCATAAATAACTATGAGCGGCATCACGAACATCAAGTTGTAAAGCAAGAGGTAGAAAAATCCCTGGATAAAGGTAGATTTCTGTGAAAGCAGACCCAGCGTTGCCACATAGATCCCGCCGGCGCAGGGAAAACCGGAGATGCCGACTAAGACCCCCATGACAGCTGCCGCCGGCCAAGAAGCTTTATATGCCCATTTCAAGATCAGCTGGCGGGCGCTGTAAGGAATTTTGGTTGAAAACATAGAGTTTGGGAAAAAGTAATCTTTGATCGAAAGCACCCCGACCAAGACAATGATCACCGCGCCGATAAAAGTTATGAGGTGGGGAATGCCGAGAAAGAAAATAACCTTTATAAGACCCAAACCGATTAAGAGGTAAAGAATGTAAATGGATAAAATATAGGCCAAGCTGATTTTAAAGATATGCTTTTTGTCTTTTTTGAGCATAAAAAGCATCGAAAGGAAAATCAAAAAAATCCCTATGGCGCAGGGGTTAAAACTGTCTATCAGCCCGTTTACGATAACAAGTCCCAACATACTTAAATAGAGTAGGTTAAATTCAAAACTTTTTCAAGAAGAGAATTTACCATTTAAAATCAGAAAATGGCCCCGCATATAGCGGGGCCGGTTTGTTTGTTTACACTTTCGGGAAAGGTACATCCTGGAGCTTGAAAGCAATACCCGCCATCAGCTCCCTGACTTTGGCGACATCTTGAGTTTGAAAACCTTCCCGAACGAGGTCTTCATCCTGCTTTTGGTCCACGACCAATGCCTTCAGGATTTGGTCGGCCAGTTCGTAGATGACGCCGAGTTCATCTTCGTCGGTCTGACCCTCCCAGAGACGGGCGCTCGGAGCTTTCTCGATAATCTCCCTGGGAACACCCAAAGAACGAGCCAGCTCGCGAACCTGCGTCTTCCAAAGGTCTCGAATAAGCTCAATATCAGACACTTCATCGCCGGCCTTTGTGAAGTAGCCCAGGAAGTGCTCCGTCTTGTTTTCGGTACCAAGTACGATCGCACCTTCCCGCCGGGCTATGTCATAGAGAGTGATCATCCGGCATCTGGCCGAAATATTACCGACGCACTTCGGTTGATCCGAGGATAGCATTTCGCAGAAAGTCTCTACTGCGGGAGAGATATCGACATCTCTCAAATCCTTTACGCCGAAGGTCTCCGCCGCAAGACGCGCATCATCCCGGTCTTTAAAACCGAGCACGCCGTTTGGCATAGTGACTGCGATTACCCGGTCCGGATCAAGCGCCCTTACCGCGAGGGCAAGAGCTGTGGCCGAATCAACGCCGCCGGACAAGCCGATGACGACTTTGTTCAGATTATTGTCTCGCATGTAATTTTGTAGGAAATTACAAGCCTTGTCGGTGAACTTTTGTACATCGAATTTCATTTTCTTCTCCCTTTGGTTTTGGAGCGGGCGCTTCTTGATGTGAAGCGCCCGCCGTTTTAATTAGACGTAATTTCGTAGATTATGGCGAACTAGTGAATCGGAGATCTTGATGCCTCTGGCTGCATTTACAAGATCTTCGGATGCCATCACCCGCCGAAGTTCCCGGCCTTCTTTGGCAAAAGGAACCAGCCGTTCACCTTCAAAGAAACCGGAAGCGTCTGAAGTGAAGTTGCATTGGCCTTGGTTTAAGTAGTAAGCCGCTTGTTCGCCGATACCGATGATATCGGCTCCGACTTCTCTGTATTTGCCTATATCCTCAAGCTTGATCCCGCTTGAAACAACAAGCTTGAAACCGCTCATGCCGTCTTTGTCTAACATTTGACGGATCTTTTTGACTACATGCAGTTTCATGCCGGCATCTTCTTTCGAGTTTCCGCCAAAGGCCGCATCCACAATCGGTTCATCGTTTAAGTCGGCTTTCGAGATATCCATCCGGCCGCCAACCAGTTTGATGCCAAGAAGGTCACATGCTTTTTTGGTTGCCTTGAATGTTTCAAAGCAGCCAATGCTTCTGGCTGCAAAGTCACCCAGAACAAAGAGCGGCACCTCAGGATTTGCTTTGTTAAAAGCTACCGTTGCCCGAATCGTAGCCTGCGTCCCCGGATCACGCGTAATGCTTTGAATGGCTTCTTCAGCCACGCTATCCAGTCTAAGCGCTCCCCACATGGCAATCTGAGAATGGCTTTCTGTGCCAATCACTTTGTCAGCCAGACTGGGAACGGTTGAGACAATGCCTTCCTCGCTCAACGCCCTGGTCGCTATTGTCAGATCCTCCAGAGAAAGATACCTTGCACCCATGAAAACCCAGGGAGATGCTATGGTATCAAAGGGGAAATCGCCGGCAAGAGTGCGGAAACGCGTTCCGGTCGAGAGGTAATGCAGAAGCGTCTCGTTTGCCAGAAGACTTCTGGCAGGACCTTCCATCGTAACCGCCGTTTCATGGCGTTTCAGCTGATAGCCCTCAGGGACTGCATAAATCACGATGTCTTCCAGATCATCCTTGTGAACCAGAGATGCGAGAGCACTCATAAACTCATGAATGCCAAAAAATCTAGCCCCTTCATGCCTCTGGAAGAGCCGCCAGAAACCTATCGGGTTTTGGCCCTCGGCTTCAAGAGCTTTGATGCCCCTTGGAAGATAGACATCCACATCATCAAAGCCGAGCTTTGGTTTTAAGCGTTTTGCTTGTATCTGATTTTTTTTCATTTTCCTCTCTCCTTTCATCCTTTCTCTTCGTGTGAAGAAAGAACTTTTTCTTGCCATAGGTAATGTGTACGGGCTCTCCGGCAGTCAATACAAACCCCCGATTTTCCAGAACCAGCCGCGCATCATGATCTGTGATGATTTCTATATCAATATCATCATAGATCTGTGAGGTTATGATTGAGTCGTATATTTCCCCTCCTCTTTTGTAGGGGCAGATGGGGGTTAAGACCGCACGCTTATCATCTAGTGCGAGAATTGGTCCGCCGGCCGAGTCGTTATAGCCAGTAGAACCCAGAGAGTTTGTAATAATGATGCCATCGCCGATATGTTTATGAGCTAAGGTTGCACCATTATTCACTATTTTCATCCTGACACAATCAAGTGTGGGCCGTTCTACTCTTACTTCCGCTATCGCCACCTCCTCTAGTTTTTCTGATGTTACATCGAAGGCATAAAAAGTTAGCGGCTCTTCGTTTAATGCTTCCTTTAAGTCTTCTTCCATGTTGTCTTCATGCGCTCGGCAGAGGTATCCGACAGATCCGGCGTTAATGCCGATAAGCGGTTTCTCAAGGTGGAGATATTTCTGAATGTTATATAGAAGAGTTCCGTCTCCGCCGACAGAGAATATCTTATCAGCTTCTTCGGGTGTACTTATTTCTTCTATACCCAGATTTGGAAATATCGCCCTCAGTTTCTTTACCATATACTGAGCTTTATCCCCGTGTTTGATAGCCAGATATACCTTCACTTTCTCCTCCCTTCATACCAATCTTTCGCTAGGGCCAGGTTACCGAAAACCTTAAAGGCCACTTCTTCCCTTTGAGCTAACTCTTTCAATTCTTGGTAAGCCCCTTTTAAATCAAGCAGGAAGGGTTTGGTTTCTTCATTTTCCAGCGGTTCAGCGGCTTTGACGGCATTTTTACATACGACAAGAGACGATCTTTCGTCTGTCATACCGGGAGAATTGACAAGTCCTTCCTCTCCTCCCAGGAGAATGGTAAAATCTGTCGCCTCATAGCCGGTTTCTTCGAGAAGTTCTCTTTTTGCTGTCTTGATCATATTTTCTCCCTTAATATCCAGGAGACCGGCAGGAAATTCGATCACTTCACTGCCAATTAAGTAACGAGGCTGCCGCACTAGAATTATCTTTTCGTCTTTTGTAACGGCAACTACACTGACTGCTCTTCGGTTTTCTCTCCTTGTACCATCCCACTTCAAGCGTCTTCCTAAAGGACTTATGCAATCCAGTCTGACAAGCTTTAGAAACGGCGTTTCGGCCAAGGTTTCTTCATTAATTATCTTCACAATCCTCTCCTTTGTTCTTATTTTAGCTTATTCTGTTGTCAAGGTACATATTTGGCGGCGCTTTTTAGCGCCATAATGTGAAGGGAACCCCGATATCCATCGGGGCGCATGCCATTGCTTTAATCCCATTCTTTTTTAAAAAGAATAGCTTTGACCAACTGTCAGTTGAGAGCCGATTCTGTCTCGACCATCCGGGTCATGCCGCAGATAACACACTGTTTGACGAAACGAACGGTTATGTCATCCGGCGCGACCAGGCCCTTGCCTTGCCACTTGGCTTCCGGTATTGTCACGATTGGATCGTAGACAAACTTCGTGAAGGAGTGGAGACAGGTGCCTTCGATCATCTTGAGCTCTGCTTTCTGTCTGGCGAGAAACTTACGGGTAGAAGCGATATCTCTCTCGGCATCTTCGATGATTCTCCTAAGTGTTTCTGCGCGGATCATCTTCACTCCTCTCTCTTTCCATTTGCAATCTGACATTTGCCATTTCTTCTTCCAGTCTGGCGAGCCGTTCTTGGATGGTCATAGGCCTTATCATACTTGTATCTGAACCGGACATTTTCATCTCTCCTAATCAAGAAAGTTTATAGTTGGTTTCCAAGGTACATATTGGTGATCCTTTTCGGACCATGTTGGGAGGGGAACCCCGGGCGTTTGCCCGGGGCGCTTTGCTAAAGCATTATTCCCCTTGTTTCTTTTAAAGAAACAGCTACAGGTTAGTTACCGGCTGCTTAAGGTGCGGCGAAGAATCCGCCGGACGAAACAGCCGACTGGCTAACTTGTATAATAGAATCGCTTACCTGTTGGAAGATCTTCCGGATTTCGGAAGGGCTCGTGCCAACCGCGATAACGTCATTGAAACCGATCTCGCCAGCAAGACGCTGTACTTCAGCTTCATTCATCATGCCGTATGTGGTGAAACCAACATAGGCAAGGATGAATGTCTCTTGAGCGAGAAGGGCCTTCGTGACTTTTTTGACTTCTGTGTTCGTAACCCCTGAGCTGTTATCTTCACCATCAGAAAAGACAACAACTACGTTCTTGGTACGAACACCGTTTGATCTCAGCTGCTGGCCATAAGCGACGATACCGCTTAAGCCCTTCATAACAGTGTCATAAAGAGCTGTTCCGCCGCCTGGAAAGTAGCTGTTACCGAGATCAGGTGCTTGCTCAACCGGCAAGTAGTCGTGGACTAAGTCCGACTGAGTGTTGAAGATCCAGTCAGAAATGAAGATGCTCTCTGCCTTTTTTGAATTTCTTAAGGCGTCGAGCAAGCCTTCATAGCTCTGGACTACCACGTCGCGCGCGCCGCTCATAGAACCGCTGCCATCGTGAATGACAGAGACTAGTGTAACCTCATCCTCAGGGATAAGGTCGATCTCTGTACCTTGACAGCCGGCGAGCGCCACTGCGTCGAGGTTTGCTACCATGATCTGGCTCGCTTGTTCATCCAGACCGTCCTCAACCGCCTCTTCGAAGAGATCGTTGACATCGTTCATATTAGACATTTTGTCACCTCCTCCTTTTAAATTAGCCGATCGGATCGGTGGATTTGACCAAACGGACGCCGAGCTTTTCCATTTCGGCGAGTTCGGCATTGGCGATTTCATTGAACGGAACATCGGGATGCTCCACCGAAGATGTGCAGTCCATCAGAAAACGGATCTTGCCGAGGATTTCATCCTGACCGGCAAAGTGTTTCACGATGGAATGCATCGTATCCAACACGCAGTGGCTCTTCGCCTCGCCGGCTACATAAACCAGGTCGTGTCTGGCCACAAGGTCCAGAAACGGAGTATTTAAGTCACCGGCCGGATGCTTGGGATACTTTACTTCGGGCTCAACGATGGAGTAGTTTTCCGTCTGAGGGATGGAGCCCTTGACGAGGTATACCGGTTGCGAACGCCTGGCAGCGGAGTGGAAGGCAATTGCCTCCATCAGATTCGGCACCAGTGCCTGACCGGGAGTGCCGATCATGCAGTGGAAAGGCCAGATCATCAGAGTTTTCTTGCCGCCCTTATCCAGCTCTGTCAGATATTTCCGCGTCCACACCGGATCAACGACAGGCCTCCACTTGCCGTCCTCCACGTCTTTCAGCGTGATCATCGTATATGGAGCAGGCGGGTTCCCGTTCTCATCTACCCACCAAGTGGAATAGAAGATCTGAACGGGGATATGCGAGTCGATGCTCGAGGCGATGGTCGTTACTTGATCCAGGTTCCTAAAAACCCAGTCAACTGTCCTTTCTACATCGCCGAGAGCATTTGCTACCGGAAGGGCGCCGTTTGGGAAGACAAAGTCGACCTGGAAATCTACATTTACCAGGATGACTTTCTGCTTGTCTTCGGCAGCCGGAGCTACATTCTGCCGGCGGCCTTCTTCCGTTGCTTCTTGGACCTTTGGCAATTCAAGAGATCCAATGATAGCAGGATCATAGAAAGCTGGCGCTTTCATTTTTTTCCTCCTTTTTGGAAATAGGAATTGGACTTGACTATCAGTTTTTTTGCCTTGCCTCACCTCTTTCTTATCAGGAATGCCTTATTATCACTTACGACAATAATGCCTCCTTGAAGTCCGTGGATTTTTTCATTTCCCTGAATGAACTTATCAGTTCCAGTGAACTCAAAAGTGCTGCCCTTCGTGAGAGACTTGCCTTTGAGTCCATTTGCCGTGGCAAAGAGAAGCGAACCGTTTCCTAAGGTTGCACCCTGTAAGTTACCATGATCTTCGTCGTTGTATGTTTCCCGACTGTAGAAGAGAGAAACGCCATTGTCACTTATATAATCAAGCAGGACAAATGCTTTACCCTTCTTTTTTGTCTCACGGATAACAAGAGCGCCCTTTGTATCGAAACGGGCGTTTAGAGACACTAGCTTCTCGCCTTTTTCGAGCTCCCTAACATCAGCTTCATAGCTGGCACCATCTACCAAGACCCGGTAGACCCATTTGTCAAAGATCCGGCTAACCACTGCTAGTTTTTCTTTACCCTGAACAGTTTCTCCGTGAAACCAGGTCTGTTCATCGGCTATGGTGGAAACAGTCCTGCTTACGAGATTCCCTGCCATCATTTCTGACTTTAGGAGAATACCGCCGGCTGTTCTGTACAGCGAATCATGGGTACCGGCTTTTATCGGATAGTTTTGGAACAAATCGGTCGTGGTTTTTGTAAATACCGAACCATCATTTGCATCTAAAACTATCAGTTGCTTAGAGCCCTTTCTCGACAGAATTAACTTGTCGAAGGCGATGTCAAAGCCCAGATCCCGAGCTACTGGAAAAAGGACTGTTTTTTGCGTTTTCTCTCCTTTCTTCCATGTATGCAGTACTGCCATACCATCTTCGTAGGCAATAGCGTAAAGCTTATTGCCAACTAGTTTGGAATAGACAAACTGTCCGAGCGTTTCAGTAATCAGAGATATCTCATAGTCGAGGATTATCTTCTGGTTTATTACAAACGCCGACTTTGTACTGCATGCCGGACATTGACGCCTGTTGTTAGGGAAATAATCATGGCACTTAGAGCATTTGATTAGAATGCCATCGTACTGCTCGAGAATGTTCTTTGGGAATTGGCTTATACGGCCTTTCTCGAAAGTCTTCTCGAAGTAGTCAAGCAGCTCGTCAGAAAGTATTTCTCTGTTTAGGGCAAATTTCGGATAACGCACATCTTTGTCAAATGCGGTTACCCTCTTTTTTACCCTTTCGGTCAGTTGATTTATCTTGGGGTGAACACCACCATAAGGATGAACCAGAAGCAGTGAACGGAATAACAGAACAGCGAAACTGTACCAATCCGTCTCCGGAGTAAAAACCAAACCGTTGGTCAGGTCTTTATTATAGAGAGTCGGACTTAAGAATGGCTCTGTTGCCACCTGGCAGGAAAACCGATCAAACTGAAAGCTGTCTACATCTATAAAGTAGACTTTATCTCCCAGAAAAATCTCATTTAAGTCATTTAAGTCTCCTACCACGAAGCCGGCCGAGTGAAGTTTTTCAACTGTTCTATACGTGTCCAAGAAGATATCGGTAACGTCTTTGATGTTGATCCTGCTAGTCTTTCTAAAGTTCCGATTGCTCAGTTTTGCCAGCGGTTCTGCTCCCGGATCAGCAAGCGGCATCATATATCCAATCACTCCGCCGCCGCCTGCCGCTTTTACCAGTTTAAGAGGCGCAAGTACCCGATCTGGCAGGAGCAGTCTTTTCTTGAGAAGGGATTGGAGTTTCTGTGTTTTTTCTCTACTCGGCTGGTGAAATATCTTGTATGCCGCTTTGCCTTTCTTGATCACTACTGCCTCACCGCCGGTTCCCAGTACGTCTTTCGGATTGAGATTGATCGCCTTCCCCTGGACTACGACTTTCATTTTCTACCTCCTTCCCCCTGAATTTTCTCGAGAGTTATTAAGGTTGCATCATCCAAAAAGTGCTTTTTCTTTGAATAAACGTTCAAGAGACGTTGAACCCCATTTGGATGTTCTTTGCCCCAGAACTCATTTATAAGCTCCGGTTCAAAGCCGTCACTTGCTATCGCAACTCTCTGCACTTTTTGCAGATCAACCTCTATCCTCTTAAAACTGACTTGCTTCTCGAATAAACGATAGGCAAAGTAGGATGGTGTGTTATCCTCATCAATAACAAGAACATCATCATCAAGAAATATTGTTCCGTCACCGCTTGAGAATATCACCAGCTTTTTCCCATTAGTTACAAACCCTAGAATAGTAGCCAAGAGATTATCTTGGACAAATGGAATTTGCCGCCAGCCCCTTGAGAGTTCATCGAGAAACTCATATGTTGAATCCTCAATGTAATCAATAATCTCCTCCAGAGACCATCTCCGGCACATTCTCACAACTTTGCTTTCGCAAAGAATGCTTACTATCTTTTGAACGATAAGGTTTGCCCCAACCTCACTGGTCTTGGTACTTCCGCATCCATCAGAGAGAATACCCGCTCGAAACACTTTGGGCTCTGAGAATAATGAAGTTATTATCTCTGGCTCATAGATTTGATAAGCATCCTGACTGTTCTTGCCTGCCAAAGAATGTTGCCTTCCTATGACTCTACCTCCCCTTATTCGTAAGAGCTCCATTTCGGTTCCTTTCTATAGGTTTTAGCGATTCTTTTGTCAAAGTTCTCATCAGTTTGATATGATCGCCCCTTTGTAATTGTTTCATATACACTAAGTGTTTTGATTATTTAATAGTGTTTTTATAACACTATCTTTTATTTTTTAAAAACACACGTTATTAGTGTATATGTGACACTATTATACTCCCTTTTAAAACACTGTCAAGTACTTTTTTGAAAAATTTTATTTTTAACTTATAGAAAGCTATTTTTTGAGAAATTGGCCAAAAGGATTTGTAATATATTCAAGCCGCTTTTCGGCAAAATTATAGAGAGTCGCCGGTCTATGCGCACCTTGGCTTTTCTTCTTCGTCTCCTTAATGAGCCCTGTAGATAAAAACTTTCTTCTGAAGTTCCTTTTGTCCAGATCCCGTTCAAGAATTGCCTCATAAACCTTCTGTAGCTCTGTCAGTGAAAAATAAGTAGGCAAAAGCGAGAAAACAACATTGGTATATTCCATCTTCCAAATAAGCCGCTTTTTTGCATAATCAATAATTTGTCTGTGGTCGAAGGTAAGTTGAGGCAGTTTCTTGACTGGTAGCCACTTTATGCCTTCTGTATCTTTGCCCTTCTCAAGCTTGACCATTTGAGCATCAACTAGTGCCATATAAGCTATCGATATGACTCTGCCTCGAGGATCTCGTTTGGGTTCACCGAATGTATATAGCTGTTCGAGGTAAACATTTCTGACACCGGTTTTCTCCCGCAAGGTCTTAACCGCTGATTCATCCAGATCTTCCCTTTGTCCAACAAATCCGCCAGGCAAGGACCAGCCGAGAGGCGCAAACTTTCCTCTTTTTACTAAAAGTACATTGAGCTCATTCCCAATGACTGTAAAAATAACAACATCGGTGGCAACTGGCGATGGGATAAAGTCCTCTTCTCTCCTCATTACATCGCTCCAATTTTTTTCATGTATTTTTCATATCTTTCTACAAACTCTTCGATATCATCTTTATGTATTCTAAACGCATGATAATCATCAAGATCACCCTTCAATCTGATATCTTCTCCAAGATATGGATATTCATCAGAAAATTTTTCATTAAGATACCTGCTCGCATATTGGCTCTGTTTATTCATAAGACCATGTGAAATCACTCCAAAACTAACAAATCCTTCCCGATCAATGTCTGCAAATATTTCCGGAAGTTCTCCGCCTCTATTTTCTCTTTGAAAATTATCGTGTTCTCGGGCTTTTTTAAGAACTTTTTCTACCCTTTGGTGTAAGCTATCTTTTTGATCACCTTCTTTTATTTCTTCTCCTGGTCTTTCTCTTTCCATATGTTTTCCTATTAATAGTGTTATTATAACACAGTTGATTAATCTTTTTAATCACGAGAGGCAAATGTATAATTGAATTAAACAAAAGGAGAAATCATGTATATTCTATTCCCCGGCAGGCATCATCTTCTGACCAATTTTCAGTTTGGTTATCTTTATGATTTAGCAAAAAATGGTCTGGGATCAAAAAAAGATTTCGATGGAAAATCCTTTAAAAAAGAAGGGGAAATTGACGGCATTGTCTTTGCCATCACTTCTGCGAATCATGCAAATACCAGAAGAAATCCTTTGCCCTTGTATCAGAGAGCAATGGCAATTCAAGATTTTTCCAGAGAACTTCCAGTTAAAACCACGGTATATGCTATAAATGACGTCGGAACCACGGATAGGTTCGGAGAGTACACTTTAAAGAGAATTAATAACCAAAGCGAGGGAAAACTTAAACTAACACCAAAAAATACGATTATCGCCTGCTCAACGCCGGTGCTTAGAATGTACCAAAAACTTGGCTTCAAGATTTTACCGGTAGAACTCGCATCTCATGACTTTAAAAAATATGCCGATTTGCTGCCTTGGGAAATTATAGAGGAAATAGCAAACTCTAGAGGGAACTGGCGAAATAATAAGATACATCAAGATAAAACTCATTCTTCTTCGAAGAGGATTTTTGAGGATTATAATTTAGGAGATAAGATCCAGCTGCTTTTTAGCGATACCACTCTCGGCGATGATGGCGACATGACAGAAACCAGAGACTACAACACTTATGTTCGCTCAATGGATAATAGCATCGAACAGAAATATGCTGAAACATCACCATATGTTAAACCGGGAAGGATCGGAGATATCGGCTGCGCAATCGGCTCTTGGATTAAAATGGCCTGCCAGGATCCTAAACTCTCCGAATCTGACTTTTATGGAGTAGAGGTTACCAGAAAACTTTACGACATTTGCGAGCAAAGAAAAGATAATGGCGACTTTGCAAGCGATTATGTATTTTTCATGAAAAAAAATGCCATTACCGGACTCGTTTTCGAACCGGATAGCATGGATACTATCCTTACCTCCTCTCTCACTCATGAAATAGAATCTTACGGCGGACGGAAAGATCTTTTGAAATTTATAAAAAATCGGTCTATTGAACTAAGCGAAGGGGGCCGCTGGATCAATCGCGATGTTATAGGGCCCGAAGACGGAGAAAAGGAAATCTATTTGGATTTGAATGCAACCGATGGCAGAAATAATGATTATGATAAGAAAATTGAAGATAGAAATAAATTCAAAGAATATTTAGACGGACTTTCAACATTCGGTAGATTTTTAAGGTTTTCCAAAGATTTTCGAGCTAGGGAAGGGTATAAAATGAAGTACCAAATCGTAAAGGTATCCGGTAAAAATTTAATAAAAATAAAGCTAAAGGACACGTGCGAATTTGTGACAAAAAAAGATTATACCGACAACTGGCAAAGCGAAACCCATGAAACTTTCTGCTTCTGGGCATATAGCGACTGGGTAGAGGCGCTAGAAAAAGCAGGTTTAAGTGTACGTCCGGAATCAAAAACCTATAGAAATCCCTGGATTGTCAAAAAGAGAGTTGAAGAAAGTGTCCAGCTCTACGAAATGGCAAACGATCGGCTTATACCGGTCGAATATCCGGTAACCAGCATGATCATCGTGGCAGAAAAAAAGCTGTTTAAAATCAAAAACAGCTATTAGCTGTTACCTTGGCTCCCGGGGCCGGACTCGAACCGGCAACCAATTGATTAACAGTCAACTGCTCTACCATTGAGCTACCCGGGATTATTTTTGAGGTGCAAATACTGGAATATTATAGCGAAAATAGCGTAAAAAATCAATCCAAAGATTTTGGGCCGTCCGGCAGTTACCGGACGGCCCTTGGCGTTTCACTCAAGAAACTTCCTTTTCGATTTCGACGAAAAGAGCGCGAATCTCATCAACAGTATATGTTGAAAATAATTCAATCAGTCTATGCCCTGGTTTCCTCATTTGGACTATCTTATCTGCTTTTCTCGACTGAAGAAACTGCCGGACATAGTCTTCTACCGTCAAAGAATCACTAACGATTATCGGAGCATTATCGCTTTTCATATAAAACATCAATTCCCCTTTACTTGCCGCTTGTAAGACTTTCCAGCTCTTCAAGAGTACCGCCTTTTGCCAGAAATTCACTGGAGCATTCTAGCAGCTCGCTCATTTTTTCATCCTTGTTCCCATTCGCATGATAGTACCCTCGAACAGCATTTCTGACGCGCGCCTCAAGAATTCTCCTGATTGTGTCATCCAAAACACTCACCCCTTTCTTTCCGAATTCAACCTTGATTTTTCCTTGGCAAAACATTGTCATTCTTCTAGTTTCCTCCGAAATCTTGTTTTTAAAGGTACAAAAAATCCTGCAACAAAAGGGCTATTTTCGAATTAAAAATAGCCCCGCTTTGCAGGACTCTTACTTTTGATTCAACAAATATGAAACCTACAAAGCTAAGCCCTGAAGGTAAACCAGTATTTTGTTTGAATCATTCTTCTTTTCACAAAAGCAATTATATCTTAGCCATCATCCATTTGCAATACTTTTTTGGTACACTAAACCAGTTTAGTGTACTATCCTGATGCTTTGGAATTTGGGAGACTGATATTTCAATGAAAATTGTTACTTGAAAATTGAAAATTTTCTAATGAGGGTATTTGTCCGGAGAATCGTACTTGGAAACCCAATAGTTTTTCTTGATCAGATTGCCGGCCGTATCATAAATAAACCTGTAAAAGGTAGCCGTAAAAGATTTGGGGCCACGCGCGTCTTGTTCTGTAATAGTCGGGGTAATACCTTCTACTGTAGATGAAACTCCCTGAGTAGCGTTCTCGTCACCGGCAAATTTGATGCTTCCCGGCTTTTTGGTGCCGTAGAAATCAAAATAAAGTTTGTTGCCGGCAATTCTGGTTTGAATGAGAATGTATCCCGGCGTGTCATTTTTGAAGATTAAATCCGGAGAAGGCAGATAAATAGTAGCATCAACCCCATATGGCTTATAGTATCCGACTGGATAAGCATGTGCAGCTCGTTCTAAAATAGGCAGACCCGCATTTAGCGCCGCCCGAAAAGCAGTCGACGACACTTGGCAAAGCCCCCCGCCGTACTCAGGCACTGTTTTATCCTTGAGTATCACCAGCTCCGGCAAATAACCGGTAGAAGCATCAACATTACCCAGAGTATCGTCAAACGAGAAATCCTCGCCCGGTTTTATAAGAACTCCATTAAATTTTGCCGCACCGACTTGAATATTATGAATTCTATTCGCCGGCGAACCAGAGAAGTCAGTCCAGCCGGTCGAAACTAGTTCTTTCAGGCCCAGCTTATCCAAATTATCGCTTGAGACCTCAGGTTTTATGGTATCAACAGGAACATCGACAGTTTGTTTTTGATTAACCAGAGCGTCTTTTATCCGATCGGTTAGTTCTTCTGCATTAACTTTCACCCCATCTTTGCTCGAAGCGACAACGGTTAAGCCCCCTTCGTTCATAGCCAACTTTGCATTTTTCGGATCCTGGTTTATGTGGCCGGAAAACCTAACCGCCCAATCCCTGATCGCCTTTCTGTCATATGATACCCGAACTGCCTGAACAACATTCGGAAAAATTTGCGAGAAATTGGTAGCATATGCAAGGGAACTGCTGCTGCTTGACTGAAAAGAGAGAAAACCGGCGATATCTTTCTCATTTAAAACATATTTTTCCCCGACATTTTGAAGAACAAGCTTTTGCGACAAGGCGTTTTGAATCTGATCTTTCGCCGAGTTAATATCCGCCCCTGTAACAGCAGGATCCATATTGCGGATTTTGAGATTAAAACTATCATCAAGTCCGCTAAGTCCGTCCTGGATCATCCGGACATTTTCTCCTAGAAGAACACGTTTGCCAATTTGTTCTTTCTCGGTTTGAAGTTTGCCGTTTCTCATGAAAACACTTGCATCTTCAACACCTCGATTCTCTTTTTGGGTAACATCCATCAGAGCACCTGTGACTTTATCAGAATCAAGATTCACCGCCAAGGGCACATCCTCGTGATATTTTTTAATCGGATTTAAATCATTGTCTCTGCCTATGCTAAAAGCATGATCGACAGTCTTTGGGATATCATAGGCAACACCCAAATCTTCCTTGCTAAATGTGTAACTGTGGCTTCCTTTCAAAACAATATCACTGCTGGAGGATTTTACTTTTTCAGCAATCCGCCGAGCCGCCTCTTCTCTAGTTTCCCCCCCTACATCTGTGCCGGCAATCTTTATCCCGGGATAAATTCTATCTTCATACCTTACGGAATTATAAAAAAGCGCGTCGACATAGATAAGAGCCAAGACAAATAAGGCAATGTATCCATACATTACTCTTTTGTCTTCACGCCAGCTTTGGTTTTGCTTTTTTGCAACTGTTTTATGCGCCTCCATGATCTAACCTTCCTTTAATACCTCACCCAGTATTGCTTTCGCCAAGCCCTCTTGGGTAAGCGCGGCTTCTTCATCGCTTTTCACATCCAAATAAAGCACAGCGCCCTCTTCTGCGTTGTCAGGCAAGAGCGCCCTCGGCACCTCAAAACTGATTTCACCGGCTCGAAAAACGGCAAAATCCGAATCTAATTTCTCGACTGTCACTTTTGTTATACGCATAGGCATTCTTTCATTAATATAACACTTAAAAAGCTTCCCAGTAAACAATAAGCGTTTTTTCTTTGGCTAAAAAAGGACCCTTATGCGGGCCCTTTTAAAGGATAATAAGATTTTAGAACATCAAGCTTACAAGCAGCAGCGCAACAATGTTTAAGATCTTGATCATCGGATTGATGGCCGGTCCGGCAGTATCTTTATAGGGATCTCCTACCGTGTCTCCGGTCACGGCGGCCTGATGGGCCAGCGATCCTTTGCCGCCGTAGTTCCCGTCCTCGATGTATTTTTTAGCATTATCCCAAGCGCCTCCGCCTGAAGTCATGCTGATGGCCACAAAGATTCCGGTAACAATAGAGCCGACAAGCAAACCGCCGATCATTTTCGGCGCTACCTCATCACCCAGGGCTTTGCCGATAATCACTATCACAATAGGCGC
This sequence comes from bacterium, assembly GCA_021787535.1. Lineage (GTDB taxonomy): Bacteria > Patescibacteriota > CPR2 > UBA1875 > JAJYID01 > JAJYID01. The sequence goes on along the minus strand of JAJYLR010000002.1, from coordinate 72,151 downwards.
AAGCACAGGCAAAAGGGCCGGCATAATCATTTGCCTGATGGCTGATTTTGTAACGATATCCACGCATTTCCCATATTCGGGCTTCGCTTTGCCGGTCATGATGCCTTTAATTTCTTTAAACTGTCTTCTTACTTCAGCCACAACGGCGCCAGCCGCTTTACCAACCGCTTCCATGGAAAGGGCTGCAAAGATATAAGGCAGAAGTCCGCCCAGAAAAAGCCCGACGAGAACATAAGGATCAGAAATGGTAAAGTTGATCTTGACACCTCCGGCTTTGGCAAGCTCTTCCGTAAAGGCCGAGAAAAGGACTATTGCCGCAAGTCCCGCAGAAGCGATGGCATAACCTTTGGTCACCGCCTTGGTTGTGTTTCCTACTGCATCCAAAGGATCGGTGATAGCCCTGACTTTAGCCGGCAGTTCGGCCATCTCGGCTATTCCGCCGGCGTTATCCGTGATAGGACCGTAAGAATCGATTGTAATAATAATTCCCGCCATCGAAAGCATGCTCATGACCGCTACGGCCACCCCGTAAATATCGGCTAAACTAAAGGAAACAATAATTGCCGCACCTATTAAAAGAACCGGCAAAGCAGTGGACTTCATACTAACAGCCAACCCGGTAATAATATTAGTGCCATGGCCGCTTTCAGAAGATTTCGCAATTGACTTAACCGGCTTGTATTTAGTGGAAGTAAAGTATTCGGTAATAATAACCATGCCTGCGGTTACGACTAAGCCGATCAGGGAAGCAAAGTAGAGATTCTCAGGAGTGTAAAGGCCGTTTCCTGTCATGAGTTTTTGAGTCACAAAGTAAAATGCTATCGCCGAAATGCCGGCAGAGACTATCAATCCTTTATAGAGCGCGCCCATGATATTTTTGCTGTTTCCCATCCTGATAAAAAACGAGCCAATCACAGAAGCGACAATGGAAACTCCGCCAATCACAAGCGGATAATAAACCGCATTTTTAAAGTCGCCGAATACAAGCGTGCCCAGTAGGATTGCCGCTACGGCTGTGACGGCGTAAGTTTCAAAAAGATCGGCCGCCATCCCGGCGCAATCGCCGACATTATCGCCGACATTGTCTGCGATAACAGCCGGATTTCTAGGATCGTCTTCCGGAATGCCGGCCTCAACCTTGCCGACGAGATCAGCGCCCACATCGGCGCCTTTGGTATAAATACCTCCGCCAAGACGGGCAAAAACGGAAATCAAAGAGCCCCCAAAACCAAGACCGACGAGAGCTTTGGCATCATGCGTAACCATCCAGAAGAGGGTAATAACAAGAAGCGCCAGCCCGACTACTAAAAATCCGGTGACGGCACCGCCTTTTACCGCTACTTCAAGCGCTTCTTTCATACCTTTTTTAGCCGCTTCGGCCGTCCTGACGTTAGCTCTTACTGAGATATTCATCCCGATATAGCCGGCCAATGCCGAAGCTGCTGCACCGATTAAAAAGCCGAAAGCCGTGTTCACTCCCAAGGTAAAAAGGAGAGCTCCGAAAACCAAAATCGCTACTAAGAATATAGTTTTGTATTGCCTGTTTAAATATGCTTTAGCGCCTTCCTGGATCGCGGATGCGATTTCTTTCATTTTGTCATTTCCATCACTTTTGCCTAAAATCCATTTGATAAGATATATGCCGTATAAAATACTGGCAGCTGAAGCGCCTAGCGCAAACAGAAGATAACTGTTCATTCCTTTTTGTTCCTTTCTTATGTAAAACTTAACCTTAATTTTTGCTTGCCCCGCATTTTGCAAATAGTGCGCGGGATTTAAAAAAAGCTTCTTTCCAGAAACCCCTCGTCAAAAATATATTAGCACAAACTTAAAGGGAATTCCAGACTATTTTTTCAGCCGATGCTGGCGGGCTAACATGAAAGAAAGAGCCGCAATGATTCCCACAGTGATAACGAAAAGTATCACAGCGTCCTTTGGTCTCAAGGTAGTTGAAAAAATAGCTACAAAGCCAAGAAGTACAGTGACATAATAGATAAAGGTTACGGCTTTCTTTTCTGTAAAGCCCAGGTCGAGCAGACGGTGGTGAAGGTGCCCTCGATCAGCCACAAAGATTTTCTGGCCGTTTTTAGTACGGCGGATTATGGCAAAAACCGTGTCAAAGATCGGAATTGCTAAAATCATAACCGGCGCCAAGATAACAAAGGTGGCCGCGACTTTAGTCACTCCGAGAATAGCCAAACCGGCGAGAGAAAATCCTAAAAACTGTGATCCGGTATCTCCGATGAACATTTTTTTCTTTCCAGAAAAATTATGAGGCAAGAATCCTATAGTCGCTGCGGCTAATATGAAGGCAATCGTTGCCACATCTCCTCTGCCTTGCCCCAGAGCCACTATTCCAAGCACAACAGCCACGATCGATCCTACTCCTCCGGATAAGCCGTCCAGACCGTCAATTAAGTTAATGGCGTTGGTGATGCCAAGCAGCCAGAGAAATGTAAGCGGAATAGAAAAAATACCAGTGTGCACAACGCTGTCACGCCCGGTGACAAATTCAATAGTGAGCCCTAGATACATCGCAAGTCCGATCGCCGCTATTTGCCCCAGAAGCTTATACCTGGCTCGAATGTCGAAAACGTCATCAATAAGCCCCATTATGAACATGAGAGTCGCCCCGACATAGAAGCCAAGAAACTCTCTGTGAAAGCCCGCAAATAAGAGAGAGGTCAAAATAACCGTAATAAAAATAGCTATTCCCCCGCCTTCCGGAATAGCTTCCTTATGAACCTTTCTCTCGCTCGGCGCTGCCAAAACATTGAAATGTATGAGGGCTTTTCTGACAGCGATACAAAGAAGGTAGCTAAGCACTAAACTAAAAACCAAAACTTCTATCATGTGAGAGCTATTATACTACTTTTATGCTCGCTTTGCTACAGCAAACTTCCCGGCAAATCTTGTAGGGCTTCACCAGAAGGCTGATTACTTCGTATCCAAAGATTAATTAAAAACAATCCTCAAATAGTGTCAGCTTACTGACACTATTTTTGGCCAATTTTGAACTGAAATCTTCAAAAAATCACTACGCTAATATTTATATATTAATATATTAATCAGCGATAATGTGCGGAATATCTCAGTTTTTAGCAAGAAATTTCAATCGGCCAAGGGCCAACCCCCCGAACAGCTAGTCTATCAGGCATGTCAGATATAAATTATCCAAGGTTAAGGATAAGTATGAAGATATGTATTGGCATCCTTGGCTGTCGCAAATCACCAGTACAACTTCCCAAAATAAATTCCATGACTATTTTCTTTCATACATATCATCATATCTGACGATATCATCTTCTCCTAAGTATGATCCGCTCTGAACCTCAACGATCGTAAGTTCCGATTTATTATCATTTTCTAATCTATGCTTTGATTTTGCCGGGATAAAGGTGCTCTCGTTTTGCTTTAGAATGATTACCTTATCGCCATTCGTAATCTTGGCCTCACCCTTCACAACTATCCAATGTTCACTTCTGTGTTTATGCGACTGAAGGGATAATTTTGCTCCGGGTTTAACATGTATAAACTTAACTTTAAATCCTTCGCCTTCATCAAGAATGGTATATCTTCCCCATGGCCTGTGAGTTGTCTTATGTTCCAGGTGTTCTTTGCGGCCGCTTTGTTTAATCGTTTCAACAACTTCTTTAACTTCTTGAGTCATATCCATGTCACAGACCAAAGTCGCATCCTCAGTATCAACAATCACGGTGTTTTTGAGGCCAATACCTACCACAAGCCGATCTTTTTTATTAAAAATCATAGTATGGTCGTTGTTTTGAGATATACATCCATTATCAATATAGTTATGGCCTTCATCTTTTGGGAGAAGTTCATAGACACTTTGCCAACTGCCTAGATCATTCCAGTAAATATCAGTTTCGAGTACGGTAATGTTTTTTGTCTTCTCTAGCACTCCATCATCAAACGACACTTTTGGCAGTGATCCAAATACTTTATCAACGTCACTGGTTGTTGCTGCGATTAAACTTGCTGTTTGCGGCAAATGTCTTTTAAATTCCTGAACAAATGTTTCAGCTGTAGCCACAAACATACCGGAATTCCAGAGATAATTACCATTTCTTAAATACTTTTCTGCCGTGTCCTTATTTGGCTTCTCTACAAATCCACCTGAGACATAGCAATCTTTAAATCCATCCAATTTTTTGCCTAACTTAATATAGCCATAACCAGTTTCAGGACTTGTTGGCTTTATGCCGAGTAATGTAATCGAATTTTCCCTAGAAGCTGCATGGGCTGCCATTTTCAAATCTTCCGCCAGCTTCTGATCATCTAGTTCATGGTCGGCCGTCAGAACAGCTATCACTCCGGTAGGATCTTTTTTATAAATCTCTCGAACAGCAAGAGCAATCGCTGCGGCCGTACCTCTTTTCATAGGTTCTTCTATATAAATAATTTGGTCATTTGTAGTGTGGTGTCTAATCTTTTCCGCTAAGTCCACTATGGCAACAACACGAACATTTTCTTTCGTAAAATATTTGCATCTGGCAACCGATTTTTCAATAAGTGATTTCTCGTCTGTTAGCGAGAGTAGCTGCTTCGGCGTCGCCTCCCGAGAAAATGGCCAGAGCCGAGTACCGCTGCCTCCGGCTAAAATAACAGGGTAAATTTTTAATTTATTCATAATCCTCCTTTTGAATGATTAAAATTTAAGTATAAAAAGTTGAAAGATCTAAGTCAATTTTATTCTTGGCAAAGATAGTAATATCCCTAAAAATCCAAACATAGTCAGTGCCATTTGAGGAAACTGCAGGCTGTCAGTGAAGACGCTCTGCACTAAAAAAGCAAAAAAAGCAGTCGTAATCCCTAGTGCTAGCATTTTTAACAATCTATCATTCAAGTGCTGATAAACTATGAGCCCTGAGCATAGGATAGCTAGAGCAAAAAAAATGAAAGCTAAGATACCAAGCAAACCCTGCTCTATCAGGATTTGCAGAAACTGATTATCTGTGTTTTGCATCGGTACTGCTCCGCCTTGAATACCTTCCATGTAAACTATGGATGGACTCGTTTTAAAGGCAACTTCTCCACCATACATCCCCGGCCCAACTCCAAAAAGAAGGTGATGCGGTAGTATATGAAAAACATTATGCAAGGTCCATGTCCTGCCAGAAACAGAAGAAATGGCGTTATATCGGCTGTCGAAGATATCAGTAAGACGATAAAAATAACTTTTTGGGATCACAAGCAGAGAAAATATGGAAAGCGGTATAATACCCAAAATATATTTGGGTTTATAAATGAAGAAGAAAAAGAGCAAACCCAACACCAAGCCGATCCAGCCGCTCCTCGAAAAAGTCAGAACTAAAGCAACTAGCATAACAGCAAATAACGGCAGGAGTAACAGTTTACTTTTGAGACGCTTTAACCCGAAAAAAATCCCTAGAGCTATAAAGAAAAAGATATTTAAATACCCGGATAAAATGATCGGATTGTCTAGCGTTGAAAATATTCTGGTTTTTATCAGTTCAAAACCTTCAATCCACTGGGGCGTCTGGACGCCTAAAACCAGCTGGCCGATCCCTATGAGAGAAACGACAAAGACAATAAATAAATTGAAGGCTAGAAATACCTTAAGTTGTTTTTTTGTCTGAAAGATTGTCCGGCCGATATAGAAAACGGCAATGTATGAAAGCCAGATAAACCCTTCATAATATATATTTTTGACTTGTCCATAAGTAAAAAGGCTGGCAAAAGAAGAAACTAAAATACTGAAGACTATAAATATTATTCCAAGGTCAGCTAAGGTAAAATGCATCTTTTCCGACCTCTTTCTGGCTAAAAGCCAAGCGGCGATTAATACCAGCGCCACAGGCACCAAAAATGTATAAAGGTTTGAAGGGTAGGCATTTTTCAGCCAGCTTTTAAATGGCGTAAAGAGAAATATTATGAAGAAAAGAAGAAGTGTCAGTTTATCAAGAAATCCGGACTGAATCTGAGGTCTTAGCCGATCAAGACCAGATGACAAGGTACTAAAAAATTTGCTATTTCTCCATAGCTCCGGCCAACTCAGCCGGCTGTTTTTGAAATATTCCCTCTGCTTAAAAACGAAGCTATTTTCACAGAAAAAAGAAAGCTTCCGCGCAAGAGAAGCAAACCTGCTGCTTGCATAGATATTTTGAAAATTCGCTTTCATTAGTTAATTTTCATTACGGTTGTCTCAAGTTCATAGATAGACCTGAGCCAAACCTTTTCGCCAAGCGATACTCTCTGATCGTCAAAATAAGCGCCATCAGAGTAAACGTAACCGCTTCCGGATAATGTAACCCTCACCTCTTTGAAGTCTGGCCGTCCCGACCCTGCCGGCATGGACAAAACCTGGACATTCGATACTGGAGTTTTCACTAGTCCCCGCCCAAAATAAACTTGCTTTACCCCTTGCATACTCTTTGCTATATCGGGCTGCACATTATCTACATATACAGTCACCGTCATCGGCTCGACAGACTTAGCCCTGGAGTCCGTTTTTAAAAATTTAAACCCTATGAACCCCAAAACGGCTATCACAAAAACAGCCGCTAAAAAGTCCAGTATATTAACTTTCCCGAAAATCTTGCCCTCTTTATCTAGTATCATGAGCCAATCCTTTCCTTCATTACATTATAAAAGAATTTCGGCAAAGCAAGAAATCTGCCAAGCCTTTTAGGGTTTTGTATCAAACGCCAAACCCCCTCCATATACATTTTCTGGATAAACTTCGGAGCTCTTCTTTCGATGCCTGACCAATAACGAAAAGTTCCTCCCAATCCTATACAAACCGCCCCAAGTTCTTCCTTGTGCCTCACAATCCACCGTTCTTGTTTAGGGCAACCCAAACCCACAAATATAAAGTTGGGCTTTAAACTTTTAATTTCCTGAATGATTTCGCTGTTTTTCTCAAAATTCCCGTCTAAACTGCAGACTCCGCCATCTCTGTAACCGGTAATTTTAACGTGCGGATACTTGGCGCGGATATTTTTAACTGCCTTGTCCAAGATATCCTTGGTAGCACCTAGAAAATAAAAACTCAAACCTTCTTTAGAACCTTCTCGAATTAACGCTTCAGCAAGATCGGCTCCGCCAACCCTCTCCGGAAAATGCTTGCCCAGGATTTTACCGGCCAGCACCACCCCCGAACCGTCCGCGGTCACCATATCGGCTTGGGCAAAAATATCGTTTAGAGCTTCATCTTTGGCGCCTTTTGAGACGATCTCTGCATTTGCCGTCACAACAAAAAATCCTTTTCTTTCTCTGGCAGCATTCATGGCTTTCTCAACCGATTCACTGAAAGAATGCGGGTCTACTCCGACTCCCAGTATAGAATGTCTCCTCTTTTTTTGCGCCTCCAGCTGCTTAATAATTTCCCTGGTTCTAACTTCCCAGGTATTTTCCTTCGCTTCCTTCAAAACCAAAGTCTGAAACTTCGGGTCGTCTTTCAGCTTTATAGCCCTGTCTAGGTTTTTAACAAACTCTTCCTTAGTCTTGGCAACCAGAACGCTCTTGTACTTTTTGCATTCCCGCATATCGGTAGTCACAATAGGTTTGCCTGCCGCCATGTACTCGAAAAGTTTTAAAGGTGATATAGACTGAGTAACCTCATTTAGTACAAACGGGACAGTACAAACGTCAAAAAAATGAATCCTCTCAGCCAAATCTTCATATTTGGGAACTGTTCCGATAAAGTGGATATTTGGGTAGTCACTCCATTTATGCACGCTGTTTGAGGTATCGAAGTCAAGCGGTCCGCTGATAGCAAAGTCGTATTCCGGACGCGCTTTGGCCGCATACTTTAAAAGGTTATAGTCAAAACAGCTCTCAATTAATGACCCGAAGTAACCGATTAGCGGCTTCTTGCCGACTAGATTTTTCATCTCCTTGTCGGGTTTTATGTTTTTGTCGCTCAGATGCCAGACATCAAAGAGTACTGCGTTATGAGACAAAAATGCATCCGGTCTCTTATCTTTAATACTATCAAACAACCTGCTGGCCGTTACGGGAATAATGGTTGCCTTTTCCAGAAGTTCGTTGTGGCACTTATAAATCTTATTGCCGATCAAGGGAAACATTTCAAGGTCATCCACAAAGTCATAAATGATCGACTTTGCTTTGTACCTTCGGGTGTAGAAACTATTTGCCGCCCAAGTGAGATAGAGAATCTGATCCTTAATATCCCTTAAAGCCTCAAGCTGATTCGTTAAATAAAGATTTCTTTCAATTTTCTCAAAACCGTTAACTTTATCATAGCGAAGATTGTGGGTGCCGTAGAAAAAAAGATAACCCGCCCTTGAAAATGTTCTGGCCAGATGATTAAACCGCTGGGTAAGCGGCATATTCCAGTCGGAAATAGACGGATAAATAATGATGCCCTTAACATCTTTGTGCTCTTTTAGAATATTCTGGAGTTCGGCTTTGTACTTCTTCTTTTCAAAATAATTTTCTCTGCCGGTCAGATAAGGATGCTTGGAAATAAAAACTTTAATAGAGTTTCGCACTTTTATACCAAAGATTTTTTTACTTAAGGTGATTGCTAGTTCTTTCATCATAACTTCGTTCTAATATAAATTGTTTTTAAATTGATAAATTGGAACTTCATTAGACATTAAAAATTCTTAATTAGTCATTTTGTCCCTTGCCCCATTTTTTCTCAAACTTCTCCCGATTTTCCTCGAGTAACTCATTATACTTGCCTCTTCCTAAACTAAAAAGGGAAATTTGTCCAAAATGATGAACGAAAACATCCTCGACAACAACTATTTTATAGCCAGCTTTTTGCACCCTTAGACAGTAATCATCATCCTCAAACATCCCCATACCGAAACGTTCGTCCAAATCTCCAACCTCCTTTATAACATCACTGCGGGCCGCTACACAGAAAAAGGCGACATCGCGTGCCACTCTTGTCTTACCTTTGTTTTGACCGGTAACCTGGCTGGATTTTTTGAGCATCGTATCAAGCGATCGATAAAAAATATCAATCTCCTGATGGTTCCACATAAAGTTAGTGATCGGCCCGACCAGTCCTATCTTTTTGTCTTTGAGCGGCTGGACAAGCCTCTCAATCCAGTTCGGCGTCACAATGGTATCGTTATTTAGGAAAATAAAATACTCGCCGGTTGCTTTTTTGATACCCTGATTGCAGGCTCCGGCAAAACCTCTATTGTTTTTATTCAGAATGACTCTTACATTTCCGTAATCTTTATCCAAGTTTTTCAAAAATTCCGGCGTTTCATCGGAAGAACCGTTATCAATAATGACCAGCTCGAGATTTGAGTAATTAGAAAAGTCTAAAATACTATAAATACAGGATTTTGAATATCTGAGATTATTAAAAGTGAGTAAAATAATGCTTACCTTAGATCCTTGTGGACCTTCTTGTAACTTATGTTCGGTAGATATTTTTTCCAGTTCCCTTAAAGTACTATCAATACCTAAAGCCAAATAGCGCTTTTTAAGGATTTTGATAGTTTTATTTGGAGATTTAACAGCCGATAAGAATCTTCCCAAGCTATTCCTTTCGTGACTAAGAAACTAATTATTTGCAATGTTATCAAAAAAATTTGTTAATTTTTTCATTATAACTGGCCAGGAATATTGCTGCGCTGTTTTATATCCTGATTTCCTCAATTTTTCTTGTAGTTTCTTATCTGAGAAAAGTTTTTTAATCTGTCTTTTAAGATTATTTACATCATCATGCTCAATCATCAGACAATTTTCCCCATCGACACAGAAATCTGCATTTCCATGTGCATCTGTGCATATCACTGGAGCCCCAGCAGCCATAGCTTCTAGAACAGGGAGACAAAAACCTTCATGTCTTGAAGTTTGAACAAATATAGTTGCCTTATTATAAAGTTCGTTTACACCTTCATCTGTTGGTTTGTAATAGTATTTAGTATTTTGTATTCCATCAGCAACTTGTGGTTCTATACCAAACATCCAAAATGTAGGTTGTTTATCTTTGATTTCTTTCCAAGCATCCATAGTCATAGTGAGATTCTTCAAGTAGTGACTTCGACCTACAGAAAGCATCACATCTTTTTCTCTTTTCACCTCAAGAGGTTTATATATAGTGGTATCCATGCCACAAGGAATGACTGCTGGTATTAAACCCATATCCTTAAGTGCCTTTTCATTAACTCCAGAGGTAGTAAAATATCTGAATTCCTTTCTGTACTTTGATAACACAAAGTTCTGCATATATTCATCATCTTTGTAATAAGACGATTCTATGTCTTGGACGAAATAAACTGGGACTCCCTTTCTTACAGAAGAAAGCCAAACTGGTTCTGCTGTTTCCCACCAAGTGGCAACTTTAATTGCCTCTTCATTTTCCAATGCTTTTATAAGCTGAGAATAGTTCTTAAACGTCTTCACTGGAACGTCTAGCTTAAACCATTTTGGATTTCCTTCGAGATTATAGAGTTCTACATCATAACCAAGCTCTTTAAGTTTATTAACATGTTCAAATATAATCCTCGCTCCTCCACCAACACCCGTAGATTGAATAACATATATAATCTTTGTTACTCCCTCACTATTTCTTACATTTCTTTTGTCAAACCAATCACCCCATTTTTGCCAGAAATATCTGAGAGATTCCTTCTCTCGAGCTCCTTGTTTTGTCCCACGTGTAATCGACTCATGATGAATGAGAGTAGCCATAGGGAAATACAGACTTTTATATCCCACATTCCAAGCCCGTATACTATAATCCATATCCTCAAAGGCCATTGGAAATTTTTCATCCATATAACCTATGTTTTTAATTACCTCGCTTTTGATATACATACAAGCCCCTGTAATTCCTAGTACAAAGTTAGGTATATTTGCGGGTGGAAAAGATGATGGTTTAAAACGGTAATAGTGATCAAACCATTCAGGAGCATCTAGATTACGATATGATCCAGCATATTGAATGGTTTTATTAGGATATAGAAGCTTACCACCGACGATTCCTATGTCTTTTGAGGAATATGCAGCATACTGAAGAGACTCAAGCCAGTATTTCTTTGCTTCTATATCACTATTTAAAACAACAATATCACCGGTTTTTGCTGCCTTCATACCAACATTAACTGTTTTGGCGAAACCACTATTTTTCTTGTTATAGATTACTTTAATATTCTTCTGGTTTAATGACTTCAAAAAGCTTTGGTGTTCATTCTTAGTACTAGCATCATCAACTATTATCACATCCACATATCTCTCATCTGCTGTCCTGTTAATACTATCAATACATTTTTTAAGCAATTTGTAGTCGTTATAACTTGGTATGACTACAGTCACTTTCTTCTTATTTCCCTGATACCATTGGGAGATATCTAGGTAACTATGGGAGAAGGTTTTTTGTTGATGCAATCTAGCTATTGTTCTATGAGTTACGTATTTACCCACTCGCTTAAAAAATTCAAAGACACCTTCCTCTTTGATCACAGTAATGGATTTTTTACCTAATAATAAGACTTTATTACTTATATCTTTGATTTTTCTCATTGGCTTTGTAACCTTCCAACTTGTTGAAGTCCGTATCTCTTCTGTCTCTTTCACTTTTTCTTCTAGCTCTTTGTGCTTTTGATCCAGTTGTTGTTTCATTTCTTTCCTGATCTCTTGATTTTTCAAAATCAGTTCCCTTTCATTACTCTCCAGTTTACTAATCACACCAAATGTTAAATTGTTGCCCATTGAAACAGCTCTTAAGTACAAATCCAATGGAATCTCCTCTGTAATTTTTGGCATATTAAAGTTATTTTCTCTTTTAATAAGGAAGATTTTACGATATGAGTTCCTTGTTCTGTCTATAGGGTAAATCTCTTGATTGTAGAATTTATTAAATCGACTATATTCTTCACTAATCAATCCTTTGTCTATCGCTATAAAGCCGATTGTGATTAACTGCGCCCACAACCCAAGGTTATTTACGTTAGATACCTGTGAGTACAAATTATTACTTTTTACAAAGTTCTTAACTTCATCTTCCCTTGGCAATCCGTTTTTTATATGTTCAATAAGCCATCTATGGTCTTGCCCCCCAAAAATTATTTTGTAACTTTCGTTAGCAATTTTCTCCGCCTCCTCAACTTCTTTTGAATAAAATGGAGCTGCTAAAACAAGCCCATTTTTCGCTACCCTCATGCACTCCCTTAGAAATCTTTGCCTATCCTTTTGTTTTATATGCTCGAAAACATCAGAGGATACAACATAGTCAAAACTATTGTCTTTGAGCGGAATATCGCAACCATCACCTTGTACTGCATTTTTATCCCCTGGGTTAATCTCCAAATCAAGGTAAAAAACCTCGTCATTTGGGAAAAATTTCGTCATAAGATTATATCGTCCCCCAACATCAAGTATTTTAATCTTATCGCCAGAACGATCAAGATTAATAATATCTCGAATAAGAGCATGTCTCCCATAAGTATCAAATGGTAGTTCTTCCAAATATAATTTTTTTTCATCATTCATATGCGAAAACCTCTTTTAGTGAACAACAACAACTTATTAAACTATTCATAATATCCTGTGCAGTTTTTGCAAAGTTCTATTTCTGACTTCCTTCCTTTATTATATAAATCAATCATTTTTAATCTCGATTCTGAAAAAAAGATCTCAGTCAGTGTTTTGTTTCTTAGGTTCCCTACAACACCTCTGGAATTCAAGTCAGCACAACAAACGGTAACATCTCCATTTGGAAGAATAACCAGATTTTTTAACAGGAATTTACATAACTTGTTTTCCTCCTTCCAATCAGAACTTTTAAATAAGTTTAAATCTTTAGCCCCATCCCAGTTATGAGGATGTCTAAGGTCTACACTATCCATTTTACTAAAAAGTTCTTTAAAATCCCTTTCCATCCAGTCAGTTGTCAGTGGTTTTTCTTGAGGCACCATGCAAATAACACCAATTTTAATTTTCTTTTTATTGAATGTAATAAAGTTTGAAATTCTTTCTTTGACTTTATCCCAATCAGCGCCAATCCTTATCTCGTTATAATATTGTCTAGTCCCACCATCAATACTAACTCGTAATTCGTCAAGGGCATTACTTGCAAGAATAATTTTCGTCTTTTCTTCATTTAACAAGGTTCCATTCGTCAGGAGATGAATAGTTGGTTTGTTTTTAAACTCTTTTTTTTTGCTAGCTAGAATACCTAATAATTCTGATAGTTTCGGATGAAGCAATGTCTCACCGGCATTATGCAAATCTATCCGCTCAATATCAAACCCTTCATCTTGTATTATATTATCCAGACTAGATGTCAAAATCTCATTTGTTATAAACATAGGTTTCTTTTTATGATCCAGTGAGCACCATTTGCACCTAAGATTACAGGATGAGCAAAACTCATAGTTAATCCACTTGATTGTATACTTTTTGTCCTGAGTAAATAAAAGTTTTCTAAGCTTAATTTTGTTTAGATTCATGAAATTTTCCAATCACAATTTAAAAATATCATGCCCTCATCAGAAATCTGATTTTTGTTTGTTATATTAATCTTCTTAGCTTTTTCAATGTGATGAATGGCACGAGGAGCACTTTTAAACTTATCAGAATAAATTGAGACTGTTATAAAATAACTGCCTGTTAAAAATGGTAGACTTTTTATTTTGCATTCCACATAACCAACTTGGCCTTTCTCAATTTTATTAATGATCTGCATATGTCTTAAATGATTGCTAGAACAAAGCAGATTTCCCCCCGTATCAATCATTGCTATACCAAAATGTGGTCCTTCTACTGTCTTTTTGGCCTTGTATTCAATCTTAACTGTCATAGGATCTCCAGCTAAAAAAGACTGTCTTTCCTTATTGTTTGAATCAAAAACCTTGGTTGAGGTAATTACTATATCCTTTGTGCCAAATTGCTTCAACTTACTAGCGTGATCTGTTTTTATTTCTGCTGCTTCTTGGTCAGACATATTTTGGGCTATATATTTTGTCGTCACGTCTTCTGCCTTGCCTATCTTAACAATCTTACCATTCCTTAAAAGTGCAGCTCTGTCACAATGTTGTCTAACAGTTCCAATATCATGCGTTACTAGAACAACTGTTTTACCACGTTGCCTATATTTCTTAAATTCTTCTAGGCACTTGGCCTGAAAATTTGCATCTCCAACAGCCAAGACTTCATCCATCAAAAGAATCTCGGCATGAGCGTAAATGGAAAGTGAGAATGCAAGTCTAACCTGCATTCCAGATGAGAAGTTTTTAAATTTCATGTCAACAAATTCTTCTAATTCGGCAAATTGAATAATCTCATCAAATTTTTTAAAAATTTCTTTCCTTGACAAGCCAAGAATAGAACCTCCTAAAAAAACATTTTCTCTAGCGGTTAATTCGGGGTTAAATCCTACCCCAAGCTCTAAAAAGGGAGAGATTTTACCTTTAATTTTTATTTGTCCTTCGGTGGGAATGTAAATACTCGCAATAATCTTTAGCAAAGTGCTTTTCCCGCAACCATTTCTACCAATAATTCCAAAAAACTCACCCTTTTTAACCTCAAAATTTATATTCTTTAAAGCTTGAAATTCTTCATAACGTTTTTTTCGCAATACATTTAATGCTGTTGCTTTTAATGTCATATGTTTTTCATGGGGTACTTTAAAGGTCTTTGAAATATTCTTTACCTCAATTGCAACTTCTTTTTTAGAAGTTTTTTTCTTTTTGGTTAGTTTTTGTATTACATCACTCATTAAACCTCTTCCGCAAACTTAGCTGCTGATTTTTGAAAAAACCAATACCCAAATGCAAAAACTATGAAGGGTAGAGTATATGGAATAAAAACATATGGAAAATGTAACATAGACCCAGCCGTAGCTGTTTGATGGGTAATTAATACGAATCTCGAATCTTGAATAATTTGAGCAAGGGGATTTAATAATAGTATTTTTCCAATTCTACCAGGAACAAAACTAAGGGGGTAGATTATAGGAACCGCATAGAAAAGTACTTGATTACAAACCTCCCAAATATGAGCAATGTCTCTAAAGCGCACAAATAGTGAGGCAAGAAATAAGGAAACACCTGATACCAAAACGAAGAGTTCCAATAAAAGTAGAACTAAGAAGGGTGTATCTATAGTGGGAACCGTTTTTGATAATATCATAAAAATAAATACTACAATCATATTAAGTAATAGAGTTATCAGAGCTGTGATCGATGTAGAAACCGTCAGTATAATTCTTGGAAAGTAAACCTTTCTAATAAGATCACCTTTACCTACTATAGACCCCATTGAAGCTGATGTTGACTCTACGAAATAGTTAAAAAGAACTATGCCCAATAATAAGTAAACGGGATAGTGGGGTATCGAACCACCTAATCTAAAGAATCTAGTAAACACGAGGTAAAGAACTCCAAAAAGCATTAAAGGCTTAGCTAGGGACCATAAATATCCAAAAAAAGAGCCCTGGTATTTAAGTTTAAAATCAGTAAGAGCCAGTTCTCTGGTTAATCCAAAGTAATTGTATTGTTTTATTTTTTCCATCTTGAAAACAAGTTAAAATATAGCAAAAATTGCCAACAGTGTCAATTATATCTTAATCTGACAAGACATATGTATTCTGATGTTAATTCGAAATCGGACTTCCTTCATTATAGCTATCCAATAATGCTGAGGATACTATGGATACCATAGACGGTTGATATCCTAAGGACGTAAAGACCTCGGGAGAAAGAATATGCCTTTTTATCCCTAGTTCCATTTTATATATTGCCGGAGATGATGAAGTCTTTGCTAATATATCAAGGTATTGACCCGTGGGCACAGTATTAATCAAGGCATCTGAGGTATTTAATACTTGGTTTTCTTGAAAGGCCCATGCTGAGAAAACAGAGGGACCGAGAATATGCCTTTTTATCCCTTGATTGATTAAATAAATATTGCCCCCCGAATCTCTAAAAAGATTAGTTAGGGCAGAAGACCCTGTAAATCTAGAGATAGTAGCACTCGTTAAAGTGTCTGGTGTACCAAGACCCCATTCTGAAGCTAATGAGTCGCTTACAGTGTACTTAGTGCCATGATCTATTAGGTATTTAGTGCTCCCATCTGTAACATAATGCCCTACAAAAGCATCTTCCGAAAACTGGCTTAGAACATATTGGGAAACAGAGGTAATGTTTTCTCCTGAATTCAAAAGTTCAAGATCAGCTGGGAAACGGATATGACGAAGTTTAGCGTTATCCATGAGATAAATAGGCACAGTCTGAAAACCCTTTAAAAAATTTGAGGCATTTTCACCGGAAACTAAAAGGGTTATTAGGTATGTACTAGGACTATAAACATTAACTGTTCTATATGCAGTATCTAAGTTTGCTGGAATAGTAATCTTGCGACCATCCATCAGATAAAGCTGGCCACTTACATCAGCTTCATAAGTATTTAAATCTGTATCGGAAGGGATTAAGTTAAGGTAGCCACTATTGACAATATTAATAATGGGATCAGGTCCTATACCCCATGCTCGAAGTATCTCTGGACTTAAAACCTTATGTTTCTTAAGGTTATCTATCATATATACATCGGTGCTATCATAGCTTCTTATAAATTGAACAACAGGAGCACTAGGAACTAGTCTATTAAAGGTAGCATCAGAGATATTTTGTGCCACTCCTGGATAAAGGTGGGCAACAGTGTCTGACATAGGCAGTTTTTGTCCCGAAACAACTTGATATTCATTACCATTATAGGCAATTTTTGTTGTGGTAATCTGATCAGCACTAACAGTCATGTTGCTTGTAAAGAAAGTATTTGAAATGGCTATATTTTGCACATTCCCTTCCCATGCAACCAGAACATCAGGACTGCCATATTGCCTAAGAATTGTTTGGCCTAATCCATTCGAACCATCAACCATGTAGATATTTGTGTTATTTGGATCCTTTACTATATATCCTAAATCTGCTTGATGTAACGAAACATCTATTAATTGCTTTGAGAGATTGAGAACCGAATCTGTAGAGATTCCCCAAGCAGACATCATCTCGGGAGACATAATATGGTAGCGGGTTCCATTATCAACAAAATAAATTGCCACATCGCCACTAGGTCTTACAACTCTTCCTAGATTTGCTCCTTGTACAATCCCAGAGAAAATAGCATTAGGCAAGCTAACAGTAGGAGCATTATTGTTTTGGTTATTTGGATCAACACTAATACCCCAAGCGCTAGATATATCGCCTGAAGAAATATAATATCGAGTATTTACCGTAAAATCTATTAACCATTGTTGTTGATTACTATCCAAATATGTAGCAGTATTAGTGGTTATAGATAAACTTCCAGTATTGGCCGTGGTATCAATGATATCTTGGGTGGAAAGACCCCACTCTGCAAAAACCCCAATTGAGGCAATTGGATACTTTCTACCACCATTAACATAATAGATGGTAAGGGTTCCACTGGGACGGATTATGTTTCCCAAAGGATCTGTCATATCACGAAAAGACCCCAATGTTGTAGCGCTCATTGTTTGTAAAGGTGCATTAGTATCTAAATTCCAAGCATTAATTACACTAGCACTTGGGATATATTGTCGCGTGCCTGTTGTATAATCAACAATCCATTGGCGTTGATCTCCATTGTCTGCAATTGCCCTCTCTATACTAAACCAGGAGGTAAAAATATTGTAAAAACTTGTCTGAATATGAGGAGTATATCGGTATAAAGCAGCAGTTGCTCCATTGCCTAGGTATATTGATTGCCCGTCAATAGACACAGTATTCCCTGTGTAATATATACCTGCACTTGAGTTATGTTCATTAGCCCAAACCATCCATTGTTTTAGAGCACCTCCACCCCAATCTACCTGCATGGCGAAACCGGCACACGAACCCGTCGGGTTATAATTTGTACTTGTACCGCAGGCATTCAGAATACCTCCTTCGGTATACGCATATCCCATTGACCATTGTACTAACCCATAATAACTAGGGTTAGATGTTGTGATGAGACCTGATTCTTTTTCTAGGGTAGTAATTAAGACTTGCGGATTTATGGTATACCACTGTGAAACCTGATATATAACATGAGCAGCACTCCATCCAGTAGCGTTAACTTCATTACCAATGGGTCCTATCCAAGGATTCTCATAATAACTGGTACCTTGCCATGTTTCATATCTAGCTGCTGGTACAGTATAAGTTGCCAAGTAGCTTCCATGTGAACTTAAAAAATTCTGTATATCCTGCTCCGACATTGTGCCAGAAGCAACAAACCTATTATCTGAAATAACATTACTATTATCTAATGCTGCGAATGTTTTTTGGGGGTGACCTATAATAAACAAAAAACCAAGAGTTGTTAGTAGAAGCGCCATTACCCCCTTACCCTTGGAAAATAATTTAAATAAACTAATGATACTTATCATAAATTTTATGTTTGTTTGCTTTTGCATTCTAGCATGATTGAGCACATTGTCAAGCTTGAATAAAAGAATAGTTTTATGATAAATTTTTATTGTCATTAATAATGTTTATGTCAACAAAGATTTTAAAATTATTTAATTATAAAAAAACCCTTATTTTGCTCTGCATTTTCTTTTTTTGTTTGTTCTTGTATGATAAAACTTTTGCAGGTAGTTACCAAACCACATTCTTTGGCAAAATAGCCCCTCAGAACATACAAACTCTAAAAAATGAAGGTTATGATGTTCAAGCTCTCAAGCTAAAATCTTCACCTGGTCTATATAAGATTCGCAGAAAAAATGTCAGCATTCTGGGCCTTATTACTGAACCCTTACTTATTAACAATAAGCAGCCTATAAAGCACTATAATGCTACAGCAGTTATTAATGATCCTCTTTATACAAACCAGTGGAACATTCCAAAGATAACGGCAGACCAAGCATGGGCTACCGGAGCAACAGGTAGTAACTCTGTTACTGTCGCAGTACTTGATACGGGGATAAACGTTGGTATGGATAGTGCGCATCCAATACATGAAGAATTTACTGGACGAATCTGGCAAAATACCAAAGAAGTGAATGGCGTATCAGGTGTTGATGATGATAATAATGGTTATGTTGACGATAAATATGGTTGGAATTTTGTTGACGGTAACAACGATCCTTCTCCGGCAAGTGGGGGTGGATCTGCTTATATGCACGGTACCCTAGTAGCTGGAGTGATTGCTGCGAATGCCAACAACAGTAAAGGTATTACTGGTATTGATTGGAATGCCAAAATTATGCCGGTAAGATGTCTGGACAATAATGGTAGTGGTACCAGCGATAAGGTTGCCTTAGCTCTTGAGTATGCGGCTGACAATGGTGCAAAGGTTATTAATATGAGTTTTGGAGAATTACAATCACAAGGACCCGATACTATTTTGGAAAATGCAATCAATTATGCTTATGGGAAGGGGGTTGTTTTAGTGGCTGCTGCAGGAAATGATGATATTCAGGGTGTGGATTATCCAGCCGCCTACTCAGATGTAATTGCAGTTGGTGCTACAGATAATCAAGATAGGAGGGTTACTACAGCTAACTATGGTTGGGGTTCAAACTATGGTCCAGAACTTGATGTTATGGCTCCTGGAGTTAATATCTTGTCTTCTTCAACTACTTGGCAAGGTAATACCTATACTACAAATAGTTATGCTACCGCCGATGGAACATCGTTAGCAGCACCAGAGGTAACCGGCGAAGCAAGTTTGCTTTTTTCTGAGTTTCCAAGTTCAACAAACAATGAAATCATGGACATGATTATATCTTCCGGAGAAAAATTACAAATCCCTGATGGTAACTTCTCATTTGAATATGGTTTTGGAAGAATGGATATAAGAAGTTCGTTAAACTATAATAACAAATTCAATCCAAATGGAACTCTTGTAAAGTCTCCAGATAATCCAAATGTCTATTTAATTAGCAATGGTCAAAAAAGATGGGTTGGAGATCCTCAATTTTTCAGGTTAAATCTTAAGTCAGAAAGAGTTTTAACAGTATCAGAGGGCAGAATCAAAGGATATAGTGATGGACCTTCTCTACATTTCCCAGATGGAACATTAATCAAGGGTAGCACTCAACAGGTTTACGTTCTTGAGAATGGACAAAAGCGATGGATTACCAGTCCTGATGTCTTTAATAGTCTTGGATACAACTGGGATAACCTCGTATATACTTCGGACGCAGAGGTTGCATACTATCCATCTGGTGAAAATGTTACAAACACCGCGCTACACCCCAATAGTACCTTAGTGAAAGCAGTAGATAATCCAAATGTCTATTTAATTAGCAATGGTCAAAAAAGATGGATTGGGGATCCGAATATTTTCAATTCTCAGTTTTTTTGGAGGAATATAGTGGTAATTTCTCCATCTGAGATATCCTCTTATTCTTCTGCTTCAGACATGCATTATCCCGATGGAACCCTTTTGAAAGGGAGTGATCCCCCAGTTTACGTTCTTGAGAACGGACAAAAGCGATGGATTAGCTCACCAGAAGTTTTCTGTTTTTTAAATTATGATTGGAATAATATTATTCTTGTGAACAATACTGAAATTAATTACTACCCGTTGGGCACATCATTTTAAGACTTTTTAAAGTTTTTATTCTGTGTGGTCCGTTTTCTAAAGAGTCAAAAACCTTCACATTATAACCGGCATCCAAAAGCTGCCTTATAACATGGCTGCCGATATAACCTGCTCCACCTGTAACTAAAAGCTTGCTGTTCATTACCTCGCTCCGTACTGCTTTTCATAATATTTCTGATATTCGCCGCTTAAGATATTTTCGACCCATCCTTTATTATCCAGATTCCACTGAATAGTTTTGGCAATTCCTTCCTCAAATGTGACTCGCGGTTTCCAGCCAAGCTCTTTGGTGATTTTAGAGTGGTCTATGGCGTACCTGCGATCATGCCCCGGCCGGTCTTTGACAAATGTCATGAGACTTTTCGGCTTACCAAGCGCTTTTAGAATGGTTTCGGCCATCTCAATGCCGTTTTTCTCACTGTCACCGCCGACACAATAAGTTTCCCCTGCCTTGCCATTCTCCAAAACCAAAGCAATCGCCTCGCAATGATCATCAACGTATAGATAGTCACGAACCGCCTTACCATCGCCGTAAATCGGCAAAGATTTATCTTCCTGAGCATTGGTTACAAAAAGAGGAATGATTTTTTCCGGAAACTGGTACGGGCCATAGTTATTAGAGCAGTTAGTAATGGTATACTCGAGGCCAAAAGTGTCGCCGTAAGCTCTGACTAGGTGGTCAGACGCTGCCTTGGAAGCGGAATAAGGGCTGTGCGGGTTGTAGGGTGTTTCCTCATTAAACTTTTTGCTGCCATCAAGCTCGAGCGCGCCAAAGACTTCATCGGTTGAGACATGATGAAATTTTTTAATTTTATTTTCGAGGGCTGCCTGCAGAAGCACTTGTGTGCCAACCACATTAGTCTCTACAAAAACGGCCGGCTCAAGAACCGAACGGTCAACGTGAGATTCGGCGGCAAAATGTACTACACAGTCCACCTTTGCCATGAGTTCATTAACAGTGTGCGAATCACAGACATCACCCTGCACAAAGTTGTATCGTGGATCGTTTTCTATACCCTTTAGATTTTCTAGATTACCGGCGTATGTCAGTTTGTCTAGATTTATGATTTCCCAATCTCTATTTTTTAAAACCCAATAGATAAAATTAGAGCCAATGAAGCCGGCACCACCTGTTACAAGTATTTTCATTTTTTACTCTCCAGTTTCCCGCCTTCGCGGGAATGACAAGAAGAGGTGGCTTTTTCGGCCATGATATTACCGGCCCGCAGCAAGCTGTCAAAGGTTCCTGCGTCCTCATAGATACCGTCAATTATGTTTACTTTCATTTCGCCTTTTTTCAGATAAACATTGTTAAGATCAGTGATTTCAATCTCACCCCTATCAGAAGGGTTTAATCCCTTTGCATACTCAATCACACGATTATCATAAGTATATAAACCAACAACGGCAAAGTTGGACTTTGGCTTTGCCGGTTTTTCCTCTATAGAAATGACATTCATCTGTTCGTCAAACTCAACCACACCATATCTTTCCGGGTCATGCACCTCTTTGGCGTAAATAGTGGCTCCTTTTTTAAATGACTTGATGTGATCAGTGAAATCATAATCAAAAATATTATCACCCAAGACAAGAGTAACATCATCACTGCCAATAAAGTTTTCTCCTACAATGAAAGCATCGGCTAATCCTCGCGGTTCATCTTGGATTTCGTAGCTGAACTTGGCATCAAAGTCTCTGCCGGAACCAAGCATATTCATGAAGTTGCCGGCATGTTCGGGCGCGACAATTATTAAAATATCTTTAATACCGGCGCCGACTAGAGTTTCGATGGGGTAGTAGATCATCGGCTTGTTATAAACTGGCAAGAGCTGTTTGGTGATGACTTTGGTTAGCGGCCTTAGCCGAGTTGCCTTCCCTCCAGCAAGGATTATTCCTTTCATTATTGCTCCTTTGTTACCTCTTTTAAAAACTTTTTAAAGTCACTTTGCAATTTGTCATGCTTTAAGGCCATTTTGACAGTGGCTTTCAAAAAGTTGAGCTTGGTTCCTGTATCTAGCCACTCGCCGTCCAGCACCTTGCCATAAATGGATTTACCGGATGCCAGCATTATATCAAAAGCATCGGCCAGGCGGATCTCGCCGGATTTGCCGGATTCCATCCCCGCTAAAGTATCAAGAACGTCTTTGGTAATTATATATTTCCCGACAGCCACCAGATTGGTCGGTGCATCTTTGGGTTCCGGTTTTTCAACTACCTGCTTAACGTCATAAATACCGGCTTCGATCTCTTTGCCGTCAATGACGCCAAATTTTTTTACTTCCTCTCTTGGCACTTCACTGAGCCCTATGATTGAATCGCCGTATTTTTCAAATGCGTCAATCAGCTGTTTGGAGGCCGGGACTTCGCTATCATAAAGACAATCGCCGAAGATTACAAGGGCCGGCTCGCCATTTAAAAGATGGGCGGCCTGCAAGATGGCATGGCCGTCGCCAAGCGGCAGCGACTGGCGCACATAAGAAAACTTGGCAAGCGTCGGTATATCCTGGACCGAGGCAAGTAGATCTTTTTTATTCTTTTCGACCAGTGTATCTTCCAGCTCGTATGAAATATCAAAATGATCCTCAATGGCGCGTTTCCCTCGCCCTGTAACAAAGATGATTTCCTCTATCCCTGAGTTTACCGCCTCTTCGACCAAATACTGGATTACCGGCTTGTCAACTATGGGTAGCATTTCCTTCGGCATCGCTTTTGTGGCCGGCAAAAATCTGGTGCCAAACCCGGCTACCGGCAAAATTGCTTTTTTAACTTTTACACCCTGCATTTGGAGATTCATCCTTTAGTTATAAAAATTCTTCTTTCGCTTCCGGCACCTTCAGAATAACTGGTAACTCCGGTTATTTTTGATGCTCTTTGGTGGGCTAGCATCCTTTCATAAGCATTCATCGGCGGCAGCATTTCTTCCATCCCTGTTTCTTTGGCTTTTTTCGCAGCCACATCTACCATATTCTCAATTCTTTTTTCCTTATCTTTTAAGTAGCCGCCAACATCTACAGCCAGGGAAGTGCCTTCCGGAAGCAGTTCTCTTGCCACAAGCGCCATCATATATCTAAGGGCAAACAGGTTTTCTCCGCGATAACCGATTAAAAGGGCTTTATCCGCAGATACGATTTCAATCTTTACTCTTCCTTCCTGGGCTGAAACGTTTGTATTTGCGTCAACCCCAAGCAGGGAGAGCATTCGGTCTGCTTGCTCTTTGACCTTTTTAATTGTGCTGACGCTAATATTTGCCATGGTATTAATCTCTAATTTCTAAATGCTAACAAGCTCTAATATCTTAATTTTAAATTTCATAATTTCATTGCCTTCTTTAAATATTTGAATTCTGACATTGTCTCGCCTGCCTGCCGGCAAAGCAGGGATTTCTCGCTTAGGATTTCGGCTTTTTAAGCCGCAGGTGTTCAAGCAATGTTACTTCCTTGTTCATAATCAGCCATTGCTGGTAGGCGGCGATGCCGGTAGAAGCCGTCCAATAAAGCGGAAGAGCGGCAGGCAAACTCAAGGAAATTAAAATAGTAACCAAGGGAAATATATAAACCATATTGGCCATCATTTTTTGGGTCGGATCTTGCGCCGTGTTGGGCGTCATCAGCTTAGTCTGCAAAAACTGAACGGCTCCGGCAATAATTGCCAGTATGATATTGGGCTTGGCCAGATTTACAATGCCGAGAAAACTTGTGTGAAGAGAGCCATCGGCCACAATGACTGATTTGACAGTTGGGAAGCTTTTTACCCAGGGATAAAGTTGGGCAATAAAGCTTTTGGAGGTATCTGCAACTTGGATAAAAGCAGGGTCTTTAAACTTCACAAACACCCAGTAGAGCCCGATAAGAATAGGAAACTGCAGCAAAGTCGGCAAACAGGAAGAAAACGGACTGATTTCCTTTTCTTTATACAGCTCGGTCATGGCTTTTTGCAGCGCCTGGGGATTGTTTTTGTTTCGCTTTTTAATTTTATCAATTTCAGGCTGCAAAGCTTTCAGGGCCTTCTGGCTGTGCAGCGACTTGGCCGAAAGCGGCCATAGAACAGCCCTGATAACAACCGTGATGGCAATGATAGCCAAACCGAAATCCCAACCCGGCATAATGCTATACAGAAATATTGACAGGTTTAAAAGCGGTTGTGTGATAAGTGTATTAAATATATTTCCCATTTAACTCCTTCGTTGTTAAATCCTAATCTCTAAATCCGAAATCTGAAACAAATTATAAATCCTAAATTCAAATGTCTTAAACTTTTTCTATTGAAATTTCCAATAAATGTTTCAGTCAATTAATTTTCAAGTTGGGATTTTATTGGTCATTGGATATTGGGCATTAGTCATTTTACCGGATCCTCTCCCCCTTTCGAAAAGGGGTTGCAGCGCAGAATTCGCCACGAACCCATAAGTCCGCCTTTTATAATACCGTATTTTTCGATTGCTTCATAGGTATACTGGCTGCAGGTGGGCTGAAACCGGCAGTAGCCGTGCGGAAATTTGGCGCTCAAAGGCCCATGATCCGGCGAGAGAGTTTTTTGGTAAAGCCGTATTAAGGCAAGAAATGGCTTTCTCATTTTTTGAGCCCTCCTTTTGCAAGTATCTCGCCCCATTCTCTCCTAAAAGAAGATGTCCCGAGCTCCGCGCCTGTATTTTTAACGAATATTACCACATCTAAGCCCTCTTTTAACATTCCATACTCATCTTGCACTACCGCCCTGATCACTCTTTTTGCTTTGTTCCTGGCAACGGCTTTTTTGGAATATTTTTTGCCGGCGACGACTCCTATTCTCGTGACATGCGTCCGATTGGAATAGTAGCTAAGATTAAAAGACTTCGAATGAAGCCTTTTGCCTTTTTGATAGACTCGATCAAAGTCGCGGCTCTTAACCAGCCTTTTCTCCTTTGGCAGCATATTAACCCCTAGGCCGCGAGGCGGCTCCTGCCTTTTTCGCGCCTTCTCTTTAAAACATTGCGACCGGACGCAGCAGACATTCTCTTTAGAAAACCGTGTCTCTTTTTCCTTTTGGCCTTTTTGGGCTGGAAGGTTCTTTTCATACTTTTTCCTTTTTTTATTTACGTTATATAAGTTTAGCGTAAAATCATCCTTTGGTCAATCGGAGCGGCCTCTCAAGCAAAAACCATGTGGAAAAATCTTTTTGCGAAATTCCCCTTGTGTATAACTCAGTTTTTGGCTATAATACCCTTACTGCGGGGTGGATGAACGCATACTGGCAATATAAATGATGCGGCTGGCTCGAAGATTTCGAGTACGGCATTATTTTTCTAACGCTTTAAAGTTTGGCGGAGAGATATTTTATGGATAATAAAAGTTTGTGGCAAGCAGCCCTGGGAGAACTCGAACTTAGCTTATCAAAGGCTAACTTTACCACGTGGTTTAGGGGAACGAATATTGTTTCCCAGGAAAATGGCGAGGTTGTGATAAGCGTGCCCAATGTGTTCACTAAGGAGTGGCTGGAAAATAAGTACAACACCGAGATTAAATCCACCATAGAGCATATAGCTGGCCCTATTTCTAAAATAACTTACAAAGTTGGGCGGGCTGACAAGCTGAAAATGGAAATGAAGGAAACGGCTAAAGAAGAGTTGCTGGATTTCGCGGCTGCAGACGCACCCGAGGTACTCTATAATCTAAACCCTAAATATGTTTTTGAAAGCTTTGTCGTCGGCGAAACAAACAAGCTGGCCACGGCCGCCTGCCAATCCGTAGCCAAAAAACCGGGTGTCTCCTATAACCCTTTGTTTGTATACGGCGGAGTGGGGCTAGGCAAGACCCACCTCATACAAGCTATTGGCAATGAGCTGAAAAAGAAAAATCCCAAAAAGAAAATAGAATATGTCACAAGCGAGAAATTTACAAGCGAACTTATAAAATCAATATTCGATAAAAAAACAGATGCTTTTAAAAACAAATACAGAAAGGTGGATGTTTTAATTGTCGATGACATTCAGTTTTTAGGCGGCAAGGAACAAACTCAAGAAGAGTTTTTTCATACCTTTAACGCCCTGCACCAGGCAAACAAACAAGTAGTACTAGCGTCAGACCGTCCGCCCAAAGCCATCCCAACACTGGAAGAGCGCCTTAGATCCCGGTTTGAATGGGGGCTTTTGGTTGACATCCAGCCGCCGGAAATTGAAACGCGAATAGCTATTTTGCAGAAAAAAGCTTATCTTCGCGGCCATGAGTTGCCTCTCGAAATCTATGATTACATTGCCAGAAACATTCAGCATAACGTGCGCGAACTTGAGGGGGCCTTAAATAGAATTATCGCTTACGCCGAGCTAAACAATAAAAAACCGGATATGGCCTTGGCCCAAAATGTACTAGGCAGTCTCCTTGCCAATCCTAAAAGAAAGGCCCTGACCGGCAAAAAAATCCTCTCAAGCGTGGCCGACTTTTTTGATCTGCCCGCAAGCGACCTGATAAGCAAAAAAAGGGATAAAGAGATAGTTTTGCCGCGCCAAATCGCCATGTATCTGATGCGGGAAGAATTAAATCTCTCATATCCAAAGATTTCAAGAGAAGCCGGCAAGAACGACCATACTACCGCAATGCATGCTTGTTCAAAAATTGAAAAAGAAATGGATAAAGACGAACCGCTCAGGCATAATATTAATTTAATCCGGGAGAGATTATATATCGGCTGAGGGTGTGGAAAAGATGATGTTTTCTATGGAAAAAAGGTGAAAATGTTGATTATAAATTTAGGATAATAGAAGATAAGATAAAATATTTTCAACAGCCCTTACATTTCATCCCCATAAAAACGGCTTATAAAATCCCAAGAAAAACACAGGAAAAATTATAAAAAATAAATTTAAAAAGCGGGTTATAAACAGTTTACACAGACACTATAAAAACTAATACTAAATTTATATAAAAAAATTAATAAGATTGTGAGGAAAAATGAAAGTCACCCTACTTAAAGAAAATCTATCTAAGGGTTTGAATATTATAAGCAGAATAGTTTCAACTCGGGGAAGTTTGGAAGTGTTGGGTAATATCCTTATTAAAACAGAAAAAGGAAGAGTGTGTCTTTCAGCCACAAATCTTGAGGTAGGAATTAATTATCGTCTTGGGGCTAAAGTTGATAGTGAAGGCGCTATTACTGTTCCGGCTCGGCTTTTTAGTGAATTTATAAATTCACTTCCCAATGAAAAAATTACTTTAGAACTCAATGGGGATACGCTTATATCCAAATCAGAAAATTATGAATCAAATATAAAAGGTATCTCGGCAGATGAATTTCCTTTAATTCCGGAAATAAAAACCGGAAAAGTTATGGATATAAAATCTTCCGATTTAAGAAAAGCTATTTTACTGGCAGCTTTTGCCGCAGCGATAGATGATTCCAGGCCGGTACTTGCTGGGGTGTACTTGAAAGTCGACGGTTCTAAAGTGACTTTAGCTGCTACAGATAGCTACCGCCTCGCAGAAAAGGTTGTGAATGTAAAAAGTGGCAAAACCAAAAAAGAAGAGCTGATATTGCCGGCCAAAACACTTTTAGAGCTGGCTCGTATTTTAGGAGAGTTTAAAGAAGATTTAAATGTAGGCGTCTACCTCTCTGATAATCAGATTCTCTTTGAGACAGACGGGCTGGACTTTATCTCTAGATTAATTGAAGGGCAGTTTCCAAATTACCGCCAGATTATCCCAGAAAGTTCAGATACTAAAACCATAGTTCCAAAGGAGGAGCTTCTGACTGCCGTCAAGATTGCCAGCTTATTTGCCAGAGAAAATGCCAATAATATAAAGGTGTCTATGAAATCCAAGGGAGTTTTGGAGGTGGATTCCGGGGGCTCCCAAGTAGGCCAAAATAAAGCAAAAATTAAGGCGCATGTTGAAGGCAAGGACGGCGAAGCTTCCTTTAATGGAAAGTATATTATAGATGTTTTGAATAATTTAAGCGCAAAGGAAGTCAGCTTTGAAATAAGCGGGAAACTAAACCCCGGCATAATTAGAACCCCTAACGACAAAGGTTATATTTATATCATTATGCCGTTAAGAAATTAGCATGGAAATTGTGGGAGGCGTGGGAAATGAGGAAATGTATTTTTAAACAATTCCCACAAGTAAAGCGATCTAACAATTCCAACAATTAATCTTATGCAAATTCATTCACTAAAATTACAAAACTTCCGTTCGTATAAGAAGCTTAACATTAAGCTTGGTAAAAATACTATCTTGGTCGGTGCAAACGCCCAAGGGAAGACTAATTTGCTTGAGGCCATATATCTAACATCGGTAGGCAAGTCTTTTCGGGGGAAAGAGTGCGACATGGTTTTTTGGGATGAGACATTTTTCCGCATTGAGGCGGAGTCGGAAAACGCGAAGCCAATCAAGATAGAGTATATTTACGAAGCAAATGCCGGCAGCGGTAGGAAAACAGTCAAGATAAACGGCGTTAAGAAGGCCAGCTCCGCTCTCCTGGATGGGCTTAAATGCATTTTCTTTTCTCCCGACGAGACTGATATGTTTTTTGGCTTTCCGGCCGAGAGGCGGCGGCATTTCAACATTTTCATTTCCCAGATAAATAAAGAATACGCTCGTGAGCTTATTAATTACAGAAAGGTCTTAGAGCACAGGAACGCACTCCTGCGTAAAATTGGAGAAGGCCGGGCAAAGGCGGGGGAACTGGAAATCTGGGATGGTAAACTGGCTGAGCATAGTTCAAAAATTATCAGCGAAAGGCGCAAAGCCGCGGATGGGTTAAATAAAACCCTTGCCGGTGACTACAAAAAGGTAGCAGGTGGTAAAGAAGATTTGATGCTGGAGTATAGCCCAGCTGTTTGGGGCGGGAAAGACGGTAAAACAGGTGAAGACTTTTGGGCTATCATGCTCAAAACCCTCATTAAATCTCGAGAGAAAGACCTAGCCCTAAAGGCCACTACGGCCGGACCTCATCGGGACGGTTTTGCATTTCGCCTTCAAGGCAAAAATGCAGAAACTTTTGCTTCCCGCGGCGAACTTAGATCTGTTATTTTGGCTCTTAAACTATCCGAAGCCATGCTTCTAGAGGAAAAGACAAGAGAAAGGCCGGTTTTGCTTCTCGATGATGTTTTTAGCGAGCTCGATGAATTAAGAAGAAGACATTTAGCCAAGACTTTTAATAGCCAGCAAACCATAGTGACCACAACCGACCTGGACCATATTGATAAAAGTTTGCGAAAAACCGCCCTAATTTACAAAATAGAAAGCGGAAAAGCGGAGAAAGTATCGTGAAAAACAATCCCCAAAATTCAAAATCCAATACTCCTATTCCAAATTCCAGTACCGGTAACTTGGGGGATATTTTTGCCAAGCGCCTCAGCCAGCTTGGCATCAAAAAACAGGTTGATGCTGCTATGATTTGTGAGGAGTTTGACAGGACTATTATGGAAGTTTTTGGAGAAAAGGGGCAAAGGAACGTAAGAGCAATCTCATTCCGCGACGGAATATTAAAAGTCGCCGTTACCTCAAGCGCCTGGGCCCAAGAGATTAATCTACGGCAAATAGAGCTTCAAAGTGGAGAACTGAGAATAGTATTTGTGATTGAGCCGCTATTGGGGAGTGGAAAAATCTACAGCGGTAATTAAAAATTTGCCATTAATCTTGTCTAATACAACTGTTACTGCATTTGTGTCCTTGAATTCTTGGGGGCGATTAGGGGCATCAACTTTTGAAGCAACATACTCAACATATATCGTTTGTCTGGAATCGCTTTTTGCCAAAGTTAGTACCTGAATGGTTGACTGATATTTACTATAATTATTCCTTATGTCCGGTGTTATATTTTTAGGTAATCTGAATCTTTTTTGAAAATTGGCTAGGTATTTCGGCGCTATATATGGGGTTAGCTGTGGTATATAGTTAGAAGTATCTTGGTAGCTATATGTAACAAATTTCTTTACAAAATCCTCTGCAAATATTTCCTCAGGACTTCTTTGTTGGGTAGCTGAACTGTTACTGGGTTTTTGGGGAGTGTTTCTTTTGGGGTGCAAAAAAATGAGTGCAAATAAGAATATAATTATAAAAGCTCCTATAACTAACAATAAAATAATTATTTTTTTATCTCTCATTTAGTTTTACCTCCTTATTGGCCGGAACACATTGGCCCATATTTACTCATAAAATCTTTCACATCTTGAATATATTGGTTGGTGTCATTTGCACTAGGAGGGGCATACTTGTTGATAATGGCTTCAATTGTGGTAAGTCCCTGATCTAGATATTCAGTTCTGATTAACCAGTTGTGAGCCCTCATTCCATCACCAAAGGTATTAAAAACGGCAAAGTCAGCACAGCTGTATTGCACACCAGCTCCTGTGGTGTATCCTTGGTCGCAACCTATATTTCCTGGATTTTTATTGTCGAGGCCGGCTCCTGCTGTACCTAGGGAACTATCCTTATCAAATTGCGCAAGGGAATAAAGGGGGTTAACATGAAAATCATGAGCAGCTTTATACAAATCCTGAGCATAAGGCTTTAGATTGTAGCCATGGCCTGTTGCATCTAGAACACATTCTATGCCTTTGACGCTCAGGGAGTCGGCATTTGCTAAATCCCCCCCACCATTTCCACTCTGAGAGCACACAAGGGTATCTTTCCCATTCTTTGATGTTAATATGTCATTGTAAACAGTTTTATAGTTGTCTGCGATTGATTTACTTTGATCTGGCACGCCCATTTCTCTCCAAGGATTTTTCTCGTCATATCTTTGTACGAAATCATCCAGAGTGATAAGTGGCGGGTTCCAGTCGGTCTGGTTCAGATATGTTTGAAAAACTCTCTTTGCCTCATCGCCAATCATGCCCTCATTATACTGATGATCTTTGTTATATTCATACCATGAAAGGGTTTGGCCACCATCATTAGTCTGACAGGTTGGTTTGCCGGTTATGGGCTGCTGGCCCCATGGGTTGCCGCATTTCAGGGCCGCATTCGTCGTACTCGCCATATCCGAATTGGTGTAAGCCATAGCCACTAAAAGTATAGGGTTGATATTATTTTCGATACTGGCATCAACAAAAGCTTTACCCGGATCATCTAGTCCGCCGTTTGTCTTTAAAAACTTAGACTTAGGGAATTTGGCAATCTCGGCGTTTATAGCATCAGCGAGTTTTCTCTTGTTTTTTTCTATTGCAGCGTCACTCTTAACATTGGGATCATCTGTTTTATCGCTGAACGTTACAGCCCAAGGTCCATTACATTGATCCAGATTTAAAGCACCGGGTGGGGTAGAGAAAAACCTTTTTGTATTACCAGCAAATGTTATTGTCAATGGAATAAAAATAAAAAGAAAAGTTATAAAAAATGCTACTAGGAATTCCACTTTTTCTTTTTTATTTTCAATTGGTGAATACAATGAGACTCTCCTTTATATTTTTATTATAACTATTCTACACCTGGAAGCCAATTGATCTTTAGATTAGCTGTATTAACTTGATGCTGCTGAAGCCACGTCTCGGCCTCAGCTTTTCCTTGCGCTTCATTGGTTGGGCTGTAATATATATTAAGCGTGCCGTCATTGGAGGGCGGCGTCATGTAAAAGTTATTTCCATGAAAGGGTAGATACTTTGCGAATGGAAAATCATGATTATATTTTTCACGCGTGTCAATTCTTTCTTGGAGAGAGGTTTGCGTATCGGATTTTTTAGGCCCATTGTATTCCAAATCATAGTGTATTTTCTGAAAGCCCCAGAAGGGGATATTTATATTAGCATTGATCGTTTTGTAGGAACCCTTTGTTATTTTAATTATATGCTTGCCCGGTGAGAGCCGGAGTTTTACAGGTGTTGTACCCGATGAATCGCCTTGAATGCTATAACTCGCACCGCTTGGACTTGTTGTTATTTCCAGATTTTTTACTCTTGAAAATATGATAGAAAACACTAAAAACAGAATCATAAAAACAGACAGGCCGGCGAGAAGCAAAATTTTTCTATCAGTATACATCGATGATATTTCCTATGGTTGATTTTATTGTATCAAGAGGCACGGTGTATTGGCCAGTTTTCATATCCCGAGGAAACGGATCGTTAACATGGACATTGTTGTTGCTGTCAATTCCTGTTAGAACCACTAAATGCCATGTATAAGCCCAACTGCCGCTATTATTTGCCACAATAACAGGTTGGCAGTTCCTAAGTTTTTGTTCTGCCTCTGCCCATCCTATGGTATTAAATCCGGCATTCATACCCCAGTGTTGTGCTACTTTTGGATACATGCAGCCGGTCCAGCCACCTGAATAGCAAACAGGGGGATTGGCATCCAGCCAAGTAATAGTATCGGCCGGTGTAACACCTTTGCCATACCAGTTTAACACCATTGTCAGTGAAGTGAGTCCGCAACCGCCTGCTCGGACGTTGTCTCCCGACTCATCTATAGGTATAGATGCCCAGGGTGGAGAAAATTGGAAAAACTCGGGAACTTGGGCAATGCCGTTAACGCATTGGCCTGGACTACCTGAACTTGGAGAACCGTTGCTACTGCCACCCGTCCATTTCTTGATAGGACATCCTGGAATGGTCTTCTTTTTCCCATTTTCTGTTACTGTGTGGCTCTTTATCAGTTCATCGCCATCAAGATATACCTTTAGCCATGTAGCCGCGCCAATCTCTGGTGTTTCGCAATTTCCTACTCCTATGTGGCATTTTGCAGACCAAACTGCTCCCGGCACGTTTGCCAATGAGTCAAGTAATTGTTTAGCTGTGGACACTCCCTTTAAAACGCCTCCCACAAAGGTGCCTAAGTAAGGAACCGACTGCACAGGATTTAATTTTTGAATTTCACCAGCTACTGAATCGTCAACAAAATCTCGCATGATCCAATCATCGTCCATTGCTGTATAGGTGCTGTTACCCGGTCCCCCTTTGGATGAATAACAAAACTCATTTATGAACTCATTTTTTTGATTCCCGGCTATGGGTGGGTTAGCTTGATCTGCCAAGGATTCTGCCACCTCAGGGCATCGATAGTTTGATAAGATAGCTATTCCAGTGGCAATATTGGGGTTATCTTTGCTAACCGAATCAGTCCAGACGGTATCTATGGGCTTTCCATTCTCATCAAGAACTAGCTTGCCTGTCGATTTATCTCTCAATTCATTTGTTTCCTGTACCTTTTTGCCTATCTCAATTAATGCTTGTTCATGACTTCTGTGTGGATTATCTCTATCGTCTTGATAACCGTTAGCGTACTTTTCATAATCAATAGCTGCCAGAATAGCAGCGGGTACATGTGTAATTGCTTCAGCATCTTGGAGGGCAGTTTTATAATTCTCTTTGTTACCATCTACCAACTCATAACTCCAATCTTCGATCACCTCTCCATCACTGCGAATATAAGGGCATTGATTGTTAGAGTCTCCGCTTTGGCCACCACCAATGGCGGCAATCAAGATCATGCCGCCAAACAATATTCCTGCAAACGGCAAACACGCACAAACACAGCAGGAACCAATTGTTATCTTCCCCCACTTGCTTTTTGCCAGCCGGACAAGATCGGGAATAGCAAGCACCACTCCAACCCCGGTTGAAATCGCGCCGATGGCCTCCGCCCCTAACCTTGCCGCTGCCTCAGCTGCCACCCTTTTTTCGGCTATGTGGGCTGCTTCTTCTTCAGCGGCCAGTTCAGCTCCTTCTTTTCCGGCAGCTTTTGCTCCACCCTTTGCGGCATCTGATGCGCCTTCTCCTCCCTTGCCCTTATTTCTGAACTTGTTTAGATTTTTAAAGTCCTGATCCGCATCACGGACGGTGTCGCCAAGCCCTTCATCTTCTTGGGGCTCTTCTTCCAGTTCCTCTGGTTCTTGCAGCTCCGCAGCCATTGCTTAAGCTCCTCCCTGCATTGATTTTAACTGCTCGGGATTAGTAGTGACGATTGAGTCTTCTTTTTCCGAACTGATGATTTGTATTAGAGCATGGTTTAGCCCGGCGACAAAAAGCCCTTCACCGACTCCGCATTGCAGCAGATAGTTTTTCTCAGAATCTGTTAGGTCGAATACTTCTTTAATAAGCTCAACCTGCGAAGGATGCTGCTTCAAAAGCAGAGCCATTGAAGCGTTTGAAATCAAAGGTTTCCCGTACTCGCTCTTTAAAAAGTCGCCGATGTCCTGGCCGATAGTAGTCATGCCCAGGTAATATTTTCTGCCTCTTTTTGCTATGGCGTAAAGGAATTGGGCCGAGTCTTCATATTTCATCATAGTCCAGGCCTCATCAACCACCAGAATTCTTTTTTTCTTATCGCTTTTAACCTTATTCCAGATGAAGTTCAGTATGGAATACATGGCAATCGGCCTCAAATCCTCTTCCAGGTCTCGGATAGAAAAGCAGACCATCCTATTGCCCAGCGAAATGTTGGTGTAATCATTAAAGAGACCCGAGAATGTCCCTTCCGTGAATTTGCCCAGGCGAAGGGCCATACTCTCGCCTCCGTTTATGCTTTCTAAGATACTCTTTAAATCGCTCATGATAGGCGGAGTCAGGTGATGGGTTGACGGATCTTCTGTTATACCCTTCGAAGCATATGTTTCCACCAGCGCCTTGTCCAGGATATTGCTTTCCTCATCTGTGAGTTTGCCCATCATAACTCTAAGGAGCCCCGTCAGAATAATGATATTGCTTCGGAGGGCATCTTTTTGGTCATCATAATCGGTCAGATTTTGGGGTAGGTCGAAAGGATTTACGACCTCCTTTGAATTCAAATGGATATTTATATATGATCCGCCAACAGTTTGGCATAAAGTTTCAAACTCTTTTTCAGGGTCAATCACTATAACATCCGCGTCAAACATAAGCTGTCTTAATATCTCCAGCTTCACTGTATATGATTTTCCTGCTCCCGAGGAAGCCAGAACAACGGAATTGTAGTTTTGCAGCTTAAAGCGGTCGAAGATAATTAAACTGTTGTTTGACTTGTTGGCTCCGTAGAGAATACCCTCGTTACTGGTTAAAGTCGATGAAACAAAAGGAAAAGATACGGAGATTGCCTCTGTGTCCATATTGCGATTGTACATGAGCTGATCCAGCCCCATTGGCAGCGTGGAGTTAAAACCCTCCTCCATTTGAAGGGAAGCATGCTTGGTAAAAACCATTTCTGTTCCAAGCATATTTTCCAAAATCTTTGTGCATTCGTTCAGCTCGTCCAGCGAGTCTTCGTAAACCGTGATATACATACCCTGTTTGAACATTTTGGACTGTCCGGTGAGAAGTTTGTCTCTCAGTTCCTCGATATCCTGATAAGTCGCTTCAAGCGTGGGATTTCTCGCCAGCCCTTTATCTGCCTCCATATTGATCGAGGATTCTACTTGAGTGGATTTGGCGCGCAGTTTTTTGGCCACATCCTGGGAATCTTCAGGATAGATAAATATTGAAAGATCAAGTCGAATGTCAATATTAATAATGGGAGATATCCAGCCGGAATACAAAAATCTGGGATATTCATATACGAAGAGAGTTCTGGCATATGTTTCCCCAATCTGCAGATAGTTAAAGTTTTTTGCAAATGAAGCAGGGGCTATAAGATCGCGTATTGTGCTTATTCCCCGCTGGAAGGCCTGCACCTTTTGCGTGGCAAGGATCTCTTCCTGGGTTGGCTGGCTCTTCTTCAGAAACTTATCCAGCATACCCGCCACCTATCGTATTACCTCCAAGCGATTCTCTCCTTGTAATGTACTTTGCCCCAAAGCTGTCCAGATTTTTTATATGCTCATGGCCGGCTGTTTCAGGATTGTAGCAGACGTAAAAAAGCTCTATAAGGGCCTCTGTAGGCAGGCGCGATGCTTTTAGCTCTATAGTGGAAAGAAGGGAGGTAACGATATCCAACCTCTGGTTTAACTGGTCAAGGTTTATACTGTAGTTGCGCTGGCTTTGGGAGACGGGGTTCGCCTTTTTCCCTAAACCCACTATAGAAAGTACGCCTTTTGAGCTTTCCTGAATGACATTGGGAAAGTATGGAACTGTCACGAAAAAACGTTTGTCCATGACATTGACGCTTTCCAAGATCTGCTGCAGGAAGCTAATGTATTCTTGAATCTGATCTTTCAAAAGTCCGGGCGCCTCCTTCTCATATTCTTTTTCCAGTATCGCCATGTAGGAGGTGAGATCAACTTTTCTTGATTGCACTAGGATTTGTACAGGAAAATCCAAAGAATTTAAAGCGTTTTGATAGGCATAAATGATTGATGACTGTTCTTGTTCCGAGCGCAGAGACATATTAATGCTGGAAACCATAAGCACACCTCTCAAAGAGCCGTCTTTCATTAGCAAAACATCGTCTTTAATCTGGTCGATGGCCAGGTACTTCTGGGTGCTTTCGAATGACTGCGGGTTTGCCCCAGTTTGTTTTTTCTTAAAAGGATTCATTGCCTGTTCTTTTTTAACTCCTCATCAATTTTATATTTTGAAGTATCTGGACGCTCATAGCCGAACTTTTTGTCCGGATCTACGCTAGCCATTTCTGATATGGCCGGTTCTGGCCGCTGTTTCTTTCGGCTAGCCTCGGCCTGCGCTTTCTGAAGCGCCTGCTCTACAGTAGGACTTCCTTTCTCTAGGATATCACCTGCTGTTTCCGCCTGGCTCCCGGCATATGCTCCGCCGGTGTCTACTGTGAGAGCGATGTCTTCGATCTTTTCTGCAATTGATGAGACATCTGCTTTTGCCGGTGTATTACCCGGTTTTGCTTCGGTTGTTGCTGCGGGTTTATTAGCTGTTTGAGGTTTTTTAGCCGTCTCAACCTCTCTTCTCCAGACCCTTTGTCTCGGCTTTATCAAAAAGTTTATAAAGGGTGATGCGAAGGTATACATCGGCCGGCCGTTGAAGGGGATAAATCCGACGATTATAAAGACCGAGCCCAAGAGTGCGCCAATCAAAACGGAAGGTATGAAGCCGATATGCTTTGACAGAGAAACGACGCATACTAAAGCTACGACGGCTGCAGCGAAAATGAAACCGAATCCCTTTAAAGTAAAGGGACCGATTATCTTGTCTTCGACGTTAAACTCTTGAGGTATTTTGTACTGCATGTCTTCATTTTAAATAGTTAACCGGAGAGATTTATAATCTTCTGTTTGGCGGGATATCATCCTGATGGGGGTTATCGCGATTTCCTTGTCCAACATGAGGAACTATCACTTGAGGTTGTCCTTGCGCTTGACCGCCTTGTCCCTGTCCTCCGCCCGGTGCTGCTTGCCCAAGAAGGTTGTTGATGACATTTTCCTTTCTTTGAAGTTCAGCGTTTATTTGAGCCGCTGTTTGTTGATGCACATCACCATCTTGGACATTTCCAATTCTATCATGAATAGAATCTCGATAATCTGACAAAAACTTGGCTTTGGTAGGATCGCGGGCAAGAAGTCCTAGGTTTTCATCTGTTATGGCTTGCGGTCCAGCTAGCTGGGTGGTCTGAAGTTGATTAATGCTGGGGGTAATCATTTCAGATACTGGACCGAGACCTTCTTCATTTAGATTAGTTGGCATCATGATTGGATCTCCATTGCCGTAATATTGTAGTTCTCCACCTTGGGAATCGTGCATATTAACATGGAAAAGCTTACCGTCTCTTATGGCTTTATTCCAGTCTCCAGTTTGTTGCAAGCGCTGCTGTACTTGCGGATTCGCAATAACCCCGGCATTTATTTCCCCTTTGTCTGCAAGGTAATCTATCATCTCGTTCCTGCCCCCGCCTTTTGTTTCAAAATCCCTAATCCATGCCTGTTTCTCGTTTGATAGATTATTAAATGCAGGAGAACCACGGCCTAAAAGGCCTCTGGCGTAGTTTCGCCTCTCCTCTTTGCTTAAAGGAGTCTTACTAATCTCTTTCACCATCTCCCTATTCATATCTCGCATCTTGTCATAGCCATAGCCGAGTTTCGGGCCGCGGGAGCCAAACGGCCGAAGTCCTCTGCGCATTCCTGCTTGCAGCAACGCCTTCGGACTGCGTCTGACACCGGGGATGACACTGCTCTTATATGCTTTCCCACCCGCGGCCTTACCGGCTCCTTTCATTGCATTGTTGATCATTTTACCTGCCTGCCCTAGAAGTGAAAGCGGCAGAATCATTGCCAGAGGTATAGTAAGAAAAGCTATCATAGTAAAGGCGAATTGGGCCATGACTGGAGCCATCTGAGTCGCAGCATCGTTACCGAACAAGGGTACCGATTTTAGAATCCCTGACATAATACTGTTTACCTGATTGCCACCGGTATTATGCGCGTCCATAGACAGAGATACCCCTATGACAAGAATTGTCAGACATATCGGATAGAAGAAAGTCCACTTCAGGAACATGTCCCACCACTTAGTGAAGACCTTGTTAGTCCAGGGTAAGACATAAAGCGCGAAAGCAAGTGGCGAGACTACAATCAGCAATATCAGAACCAGGGCCCTTATAAGCAAGATAAGGAATAAAGCAGCTAAAAAAATGAAGCCGATTACAGAGACCAATAAAAGGAGCCAAGCTGCATATAATTTTGGTCCAGAGGCACAGTCCTGGCAGAAGTTGGCAAACATGTCGCCCAACTGGCTGAATGGCTGAAAGAGATTAAAGTTCATTGAGGATGCCACGACACTTGAGATAATGTTAGAGAAGTTCACTATGGTAATGCAGACATACTTTGAAAACATGACCACAAAGGCAGCCAGAGCAAGCTTGGGGATCATTTTATTTACTCCCCACTCCTCTATCTTGACTTTCAGGATATTCATGGCGGCGATAATGATTATGAAGAGTCCGAAAATGGTCAGCGTAAAGTTTCGCATCAGCTGCCATTTTTCAGAAACGGCAGGCGTGCTAATCAAGAAGGTAGTAAAATCGACGCCTATCCTCACTAAACCAAAACCTAGAAAATAAAGAGCAGTAGAAAAGGCAATAAGCAAATCGGAGATAAAATCCTGTACCCAGTCAATGGGATTCCACCAGGAAGCAAAAGCAATATGCGGGGTTATAGCAACACCCAGGAAAATTACTAACAAAAAAAACGGAAGCAGAACCTGAGCAGTCCGTTTTTTTGATAATCTCTTTATAAATGCTTTTTCAGATAAACTCACCCTCATATTAAAAATATATAACACGAGCGTTTAAAGAGCAAGAACAATTTGGTATTTCTATCCTCTACCGATGATTTTAGTGAAACAGGCCTATAACCGTATTGACCAAGACAACGGCGAGTATGATGACCACTATGCCTACAAGTGAGTAGATAATGGTTTTCTTTGCTCCCTCTGTCTGTGACGGATTGCCGGCCGAAATCACATATCTGATACCGCCGATAACAAGCATAAGCACTGCCAGCAAACCGGCTATGCCCAAAATCCAGTTTATCACGTTTTGCAGAATTGGCCCTAGATCTGAACTGTGCGGTTGCGGTAGTGGATTTGGGTTTGATTGCGCTCGCACACTAGCAGCTAAAATAAACTGGCTTATTGCCATCGATGCCGCTGTAATTTTTGCTTTCATTTTTTTATACCTCCTTTATGTCTCTTCTCAGTATTCATTAATTGAGAAAGAGCTAACTTAGTTTGTTTAATTAATTTAACAATTTGCTAAAAGCTGAGATTATCCTGTAATAAGTTTCACGACGATTGATATCAAAACCTTTGCCAATATAATTATTATAAGCCCTATTATAGCGCCGACAAGAGTTTTTTTTGCGCCTTCAGTTTGATTTGGGTTGCCAGCCGAAACAATATATCTGACACCGGCTATAACAATCATTAACACTATAACAAGGCCGGCAAGTCCAAGGACCCAACTTGTGATATTGTTGACAATACATTGCATATCACCAGTATTTGGATCATTCATATTGCACCCACCCAAAAGCGGACCACCAAAGTTAGGAACATAAAGCCCAGGGGCAAGAAATGTTGTTCTGGAAAATATTTTTTTGTATCTTTCTAACTCTTTCATTTTCATGGGATAGCTAGTATGTTTGGGCTCCGATTAAAAAGAGTAAAATATTCATGCCTACAAGCAGGGCTACGCCGATAAGGGCATAGTAGATATGACTCTTTGCTTCTTCTATTCGCTGGGGATTGCCGGCTGCGGTTGAATACATTATGCCGCCGAAAATTATTTTGAGAACTGCGACTCCCAGAATAATACCGCCGGCTGTGTCTATTATGGTCTTGCCGACATCTTTGAAGCTGTTGGCATTGCCGAAATCAAATCCGCCGGAAACTGATTTAAAAGTTTGTTTGACACAGTCTGGATTATCATAATCAGGGTTTTGATTATCACAAGGGGGTGGAACGCAAGCTTCATCAGGTTTTTTGGGATCTTGACTAGGTATATAATACTTACCCGACGGGCAAACGGGTGTTTGAGAACAACCTGGTGGAGAATTAGGATCTTGTGTGTTGTTGCAAAGAGGGGTTGCTGCGTCAACACTTTGAAGCCGAATGCTGGGGAAACAGATTACCACAAACATTGAAAACAAAAAAGCAAGTGTTAATGAGCCAAGCTTCATGCCAAAAGTGTTCATAAGCGTATTATAATGATTTTCTGTTTCTTTTGTAAAGTATAAAAACTAAAATGAAAAAACAAAAGGCCCCGGAATGGGGCCTTTTTTTGAGATGTAATGCTGTTACTTAACCGCTGGGCAGCGGCTGGTTATTCTCCAGCGCATAGCGAATGGATGCCATTGGTGTTGTGTATCCAGTGTCGCCATATTTATCAATTCCATCAATCGCGCTCATTTTGAAAGAGACATCCAACGATACAGGGTAGCTATAGGCAACCAGAAGGTCGCTCTTGAACTTGGCTGCCTGCTCGTTGTAGTTTTTGGCGGCCGTTTGCCACTTGCTCAAAGCGTCCTGTACTTGGCTCTGATACTTTGGATCGCTGAGGGCATAGCATTTTGATTTGCACATAGTCCCCGCCAAGACCTGTATCTGCTTGTCTGCGTCTACGGCAGCATCCCAAGATGGCTTTAAGTCGTTGTCCAATATCAGATGATCGCCGTCAATGGTCGGCAAGCCGCTGTCAGTAAGCCCTTGCGCATCAACGCCGGATGCGAGCTGGATATACTCTTTCAAGGCGGAATCGAATGCTGCTTGCGCGTCATCGACATTCTTTGTGAATTCCCTCGCTTGGCTATCCTTGAAATAAGCGTCTCCGCCGGTTTCATTCGCTTCAGCCGCAAATACCGCATTTTCCAGAGCGGCTTTGGCAGTGGTCACCTTACTCCACTTGTCGCTCAGCATACTGATCTTATCGGGCTTGGGGCCGTTCTGGCCATTCGGGCCACTGCTGTTTTCGGTTGTCGGTGAGTTGCCGGCCCGGGCGGTGCCGTTGTCGCTACCGCAGCCGGTGGTGGTAACAGCCAAAATTGCGATAATGACGAGTGCTGCTAATGCAAATATCCATTTTGTCGTTTTCATGCAAATCACTCCTTTGTTTGAATATCGGAATCGCCAATAGGCGGAAAAACAGGGAAACATACATCTCAATTATTTTCAAAGAACTTGCTTGCTCCGATTTTCGAGAATCGGTTATATTAAGATATCATAAAACAGCTCATTTGTCAATATCTTTGTTTTGTTTTTTTTGGTGCCGATCAAAATGATTCTTTAAATCTGATTTTGCACGCTCTATCATAAACTGCACATTTTCATCAGCATTTTTATAGGAGATCCTTGTTTTCGGATTCCTTTTCTGCCATACGCGAAAAACTTCATCGGCAAAACCTTGTCCAATCGTATCCACCCTGCTAAAGTCCAACACGACCGATTTAAATTTTTCAAGCCCCGCCGTTACTCTTCTCGCCTGAGAACGAGATATGTAGCCAATATCCATTTTGTAGAGATGGATCATTACCTCGGTTTTTGAGAATTCATAAGAGTCAGGATCCGAATAACGCCTAAAAATTTCTTCCGATTTCTTCTTTGTATCCAGAGCAACTTCAAAATGAGCCCTTGTACCCTTTCTGGCGGGAGAATCTTTCAAGAAAACATCATCGATATTATTATCAAAAATCAGCTTTTTTTTCGAACTATATAGAATAAACCTATCAGCGATACGCGCAGTAAAAAAAATTCCTTGCCCCGTGTGTCTTGCCGGGTTAGTTGTTTCCTTTCCTTTTAAAAGATCTTGGATAGCTTCAAGATCATTTTGGAGCCCCTTCTTTTTTCTAATACTGGCAAATACGCCTACTCCCCAATCAAAAATGTCAAAAATAAGCTTGTTTTCCATCCTCGACATAGTGACGCGAATGTTTTCACTTTTTGAGTGCTCAATAGCGTTGTTAAGTATTTCCAAGAAAGCAAAGTCTGCCGCTGCCTTCACTTCTTTTGATAATCCGATAAAGATACCCGTATCTTCCTTGATTTTATCTTCAACCAAATCTTCTTTGAGCCCTCTATTTTTTAAAAGAAGATCTATCTTTATAATATTTTTTTTAGCTTCAAAAACCTTTTGATGACTGGAAAATACATACCTGGCAGCCTTTGTCGTGCCAATTTTTGCTATCTTATTTTCCTTCTGAAGTTCATCAAAAAAACGGTGAATGTATTTTCGGGAGAAAGATGTTTCATCTACAATATCAGCAACCCGAACCTCACCCGCAGTATTCAATCTCTTTATTATTAACTCTTTTATATCCATGTTTAGAAGACAATTATTATATCATTGTGATTTTATATAATTGTCTACTATTTGTCAACCCCCATTTTCCAAATTTTCCAAATTTTTTATCCGTAAATCCGGAAATTCAATTTAATATCACCTGCACTGTCATTCCGGCCAACTCCACGCTAGTGGCGAGCGGTTTTCGACTCTGAGGTGAACTCATCGCTCAGACTCGAAGAGCTTGGCCAGAATCATTCTTTACACTGGATGCCGGATCAACTGATTATGTTTTTTAAAGGAATAGTCCGGAATGACAAAGGTGAGGGTGTTCAGGTTTTTATGGGTAAACAAAAAAGGCCAGCTAGGCCTTCTTTGAATTCATTTTGTCACAATCCTTTAAGCGGCTTTGACTTTGA
This sequence comes from bacterium, assembly GCA_021787535.1. Lineage (GTDB taxonomy): Bacteria > Patescibacteriota > CPR2 > UBA1875 > JAJYID01 > JAJYID01. The sequence continues at coordinate 28,644 of JAJYLR010000002.1, read as the reverse complement.
CTTTCTTGGTCTTGGTCTTTACCAGCTTTGGCATACGGATAGTTAAAATGCCGTTTTTGAAAGTAGCGTCTGCTTTGTCGGCATCACATTCCACTGGTAGAGCGACGCTGCGGGCAAATGAACCCCAATAGCATTCCTGAAAATGATAACCCTCCTGATCTACTTCTTTTTCATCATATCTCTCACCCCGGATTGCTACCGACTCGTTTGTAACATCGATATCGATATTTTCAGGATCCACGCCTGCCACAGGCGCTTTTACCACAACGTCTTTCTTTGTCTGGTAAACGTCGACGGCGAGCTGACCGTCTGCGTCGTCATCGCTATCCCATTGTTCCTGCACTGCGCCACCCGCAAAGAAACCTTCATCCGTGAGAGTGCTGTCTTTTTTCATATGCCCTCCTAGTGCTTTAAAATCCTATAATTTGTTGCTATCATGGTAGCTCAAATTTGTTAATAATGCAAGAGGAAATTTAAGTGGCATTTTAATGAAAAATCAAAGTAAAAAAGAGAAAATCACTGAATTTTTGCTCGATATTATGTTTCCAAAAAAATGCGTGTCTTGCGGCAAGTTTGATACCCTTTTCTGCGAGAAATGCCGGGCGAAGATTCTTTTTTTAAAAACCCAAAACTGTCCCTTTTGCAACAAAATCACTGTTCGGGGCAGAGTTTGCCCGAGCTGTAAAAGTTCTCTCACCGGTGTTTACGTAGCAGCGCACTATGAAGAACCGCTCAAAACTGCCATTCACACGTATAAATATGAATTTATCAAGGCGCTCAAAGATGATTTAGCCGATATTGCCTGGCCCTATCTGAACGACTTTCCTCAAAAAACTATTTTAACTTGCGTACCTTCAAATCCTAAAAGACTGGCTTGGCGGGGATATAACCAAGCCGAAGAGCTGGCTCGGATTCTCGCGGCGCATACCGGCATGAGGTTTTACCCGAACCTCTTAAAACGTACAAAGTATAAGACCCCTCAGACTCAGCTGAACCGTAAGGAGAGATTCAAAAACGTAGAAAAATCCTTCGCCGCCGGCAAAAAAATGGATTTAAGCGGAGCTCAGGTAATGATTGTTGATGACCTTGTGACAAGCGGGGCGACGCTGGATGCCTGTGCTCATGAAATCCGCAAAATGGGCGCGACACGGGTTTGGGGATTTGTACTGGCGAGAAATAAGTAAAATGTTAGAAGTGAAGGATCGCCTTGCTTGGAGAAATTTTGTTTTTCATACCCAACCTTTTTAACGCCTCCAATATTCTCTTCATTCTTTAATTACTTTTAGTACTTCAACAATATCGACTGTTCCCGCGATGGCTTTTAGGAAGCCGTCCTGTTCCATGGTCAGCATTCCGTCACGCACGGCAATTTCTTTTAACTCGTGCAGAGTGCTGTTTTCTATCACCGCTCTTTGAAAATCCGGTGAGACTTGCAAAAGTTCGTATATGCCGATTCGCCCTTTATAACCGATGTTTGTGCATTTGTCGCAGCCCGTGCCATGAAAGAATTCAGGCGGTTTTTTCGGCTTGTGCTCGATGGGCAGATTATCAATGATTTTATTAATCTCCGCCATCTCGTTATCTGAGGGTTTGTATTCTTTGCGGCAGTGCGTGCAAATTTTTCGCACAAGACGCTGGGCAATAATAATATTGACGGCGTCAAGAAAGGATGAAGCATCTTCTACAAGCCCGATTATTCTCGGTACGGCCGTTACCGCGTCATTGGCATGCAAGGTTGTGATGAGAAGATGTCCGGTAATAGCTGCTTGCAGGGCCGTCTTGGCTGTTTCTGCGTCGCGAATTTCGCCGAGCATGATGATGTCCGGATCTTCCCGGAGCACTGCTTTCAGCCGGCCGGCAAAGTTCTCGCCCTCATTGATTTGCGACTGTGTCGCGCCGGGCAGAGTATACTCAATCGGATCTTCCAGAGTGATAAGTTTGATCTCCGGTGCATTCAATTTGTTTAAGATAGAGTAAATAGTCGTGGTTTTTCCGGCGCCGGTAGGTCCGACAACCAGGATCATGCCATGGGGGCGGATAAGAGCTGACTCTAAGATTGGCAGCTGGATGTCGCGAATGCCCAGCTCGTTGATATTCAAAAAATCAGCTTCAACATTGAAAATACGAATAACGATATCAGAGCCGTAGAGTGAAGGCATAACCTCGATTCTGACCGCAAGTTCGCTTTTATCATCAAACTTAACTTTGAAACGGCCGTTTTGCGGATAGTTGACATTGAGTTTCAGTCCTGATCTGAGCTCCACCTGCGAGAGGAGATACTTATATTTTTCTTTTGTGAGTTCCCCCGCCTTGTGCAAGACGCCGTCCATGCGGAAACGTATTGCTGCCTCCTCATCGGCCGGCTCTATGTGAATATCTGAAGCATTTAGGGCAAAGCCCTCCACTATCACTACTTTTAAAAGGTTTTGGATCGGCGCTTGATCGAGATTCTTTTGGAATTCTTCAAAAGATTTTTCACCAACTTTCATTGCCGTAACGTCCATCTCGCCGGCTGCCTCTTGCGGAGTAACTCTGACAATGCTTTTTAAAAGATCTTTATTATCTTCAAAACTCTCGTTGGAAATCATTCCCGCCGTCATTTTTGGGAATGGTTTGGCATACTTTTTCTTAAACTGGTTTACTTTATCAGATCTCGGATTTGGCGAAGCGATTACGAGCGTGCCTTTTTCTTCCTTTATTGGAATAACCGCATAGTCGAAAAAGTCCTTCGAATCAAAGTTTTCTAGGATTTCTTTGGATAGAGCCGTTTCACGCAAGTCAAAATACGGCAGATCGAGCCGGTTTGCCTCATCCATTATCTTTTGCTCAAGAGAGTTTCTATTAACTAACTTGGCTTTTGAAACTATATCAAGATCATCTGCCATGGCTAAATGATAGCACAACCGAAGGAAATGACCAATTTCCAATTTCCAATGATCAATCAATTTTTTAATGTTTCAATTTTCAAAAAAATTGCAAGGGTCCGTCCCTTGCAATTTAGCTTAACTACTTTTATATGATTTCTGAACTTTGTCGGTGCCTATACCAGACAGTTTATGGCGGTGAGGGAGAGATTCGAACTCTCGCGCCGGAAAACTCCGACCTACAGGTTTAGCAAACCCGCCCCTTCAGCCACTTGGGTACCTCACCACGGATTTATTATACTAAATTTTGCTCAAAATACTCTTTTAACATTGTTTTTAGGGTTGTCTTACCCTTTGATGACTTTAGATATTTCTCTCTTCTTAATGCATCATACTTATTCAAATATGCTTCGTAAAATATCAGTTTAACTGGTATCCTATGCTTTGTTGCTAAAACTTGACCGCTTTTGTGTTTTTCAACCCTTGCTTTCAAATTACTCGTCGAACCTGTATAAGATTTTCCATCTTTACACAACAAAACATAAACGTAATAAAATTTATTCATAGCATTTATTTGGCGGTGCCATGTACCAGACGGTACATGGCGGTGAGGGTGGGATTCGAACCCACGGTACCGTTGCCGGCACGGCAGTTTTCAAGACTGCTGCCTTCAACCACTCGGCCACCTCACCTCATGACCATGTAATTATACTTAAAAGCCGGCGTTTTTTCAATGATTTAGAGCAAACTTAAGAAACTTGCAAAAGTTGAATTCTGTTTTTATCATCCAGATCGATTATGACTTTTTGGACATTAAGATTTGGGAAATAATCTTTAATAACCTTGGCGCTTTTTTCCAATTCTTGCTTGTGAAACATGATCTCGCTTGATTTTGAAGCGAACTTTCTGCTTCCGCCGTACGCTCCGCAATCTGTGTGATTTGTGAGGATGATCTGGTTCGCGCCATGCAGATCGACTGAGACTTTAATGCTTTCAAGCACCGCTTGCTTATCTGCTTCAGTTGCAGGCGAAGCCAGATTTTTACTTCCTCCGGCCAGCTCAATCAAATCAAATTCTCCAAATTTCTTTTCTAGGAGAGGCAGAGCATCAGGCCAAAACCGATAATCGATACAAGATAAAACGATAGATACTTTTTCTTTGTGATTCATACTCCTATTTTACCAAGTAAATCTTTATTTGTCTTTTCGAAGCTCAAAATATTGGAATTTTTTGCCCGCCCTGATTTTAGGTGATTTTCTTAAGTACTCTTTTACGCGGTAAGCGCTAAAGATCATCTTTGTTTGGTGCAGCATACCAATACTGGTAATCTAAATAAATTTGTCGCCGCGAATCCTTTTTCCTTAAGCAGCCGCATTACAATCGGAGTTCTTGTAACGGTATAGATTGATTTGTTAAGCCCTCGCATCTGCTTAAAAGCATAATCAAAAAATTCTCTGCCATAGCCCTTGCCTCGGTATTCTTTGAGGATTATAAAGATTTTCAGATCTATCCAGTTCTCGAGCTCGACATATGTGAAAATGCCAATCATCTCTTTGCCATTTGAAGCGACGAAAGTATTTTCAAAACTGGCCAGCTCTTTTGCTGTATAGCCCATGATATTATTTGTCAGCCGCATTGCTTTTGAGATGATCTCAGCTTCTTCCGGGCTAAGTTTTCTTTTCTCAATCTTCATTTTTAAAAGCTAAGGTTTTAGATTTTGTCTTGACTATAATATCCGGTTGTTCTGTTATTTTACCGATAACTTTGGCGTGAATTCCGTGATTGCGAGCGATTTCTATCACCTTCTCGGCTTGGGGTGTAATCACGACCATGCCCTGGCCCATGCACCAAGTGCGGTAAGCTTCCTCGTCTTTGATACCGCCGATTTCCTGAACGTGTTTCATTAATTTCGGCGGCTCAAACGGATCAGTAATCTCCGCGCCAAGCCCTGACGGCCTCAGGACACGGCCGAGTTTGCCTGGCAGTCCTCCGCCCGTGATATGGGCGACGCCGTGAACCAGTGCTTCTGGCTGGCGATCAAAACCGCCGAACATTTCACATACTGCTTTTGAATAGATAGTCGAGGGTTTTAGCGCTTCTTCTCCAAGGTTTTTGCCATCAAAGTCTTTCTCGTGCCAGTTGTCGCCGTACTCTTTTTTTAGGACATAACGCAGCAGCGAAAGCCCGTTTGAACGAAATCCTTCTTCTCTTAAGCCCACGATTTTGTCGCCCGCTTTAATTTCTTTGCCGGTAAACATCCTTTCTTTTTTGGCGACCCAGATGACCCCGGCGCTCCATGAGTAGTTGAAATCGCCGTAACCGGAAATTCTGGCGCCAAGCTCGGCCATTTCCCCGTTAATAATGGCTACCCCAGCTTGTTTGGCAGCGTTAATGTAGCCGACGGCCAGCTGTTTGACAAAATCTATATAAGAAGCACCATCTTTGTCGAGCGTATTTATATCCAAGACCGAACCGACTATTACCGGTTCTCCACCCCGGACCACCGCATCGTCGCAAACCATGGCCAGAAGATCGTAGGCAACCGTATCATGTTTGCCGATCCTTTCAGCGATTTCCATCTTTGTTCCGATACCGTCAAACCCCAAGCACATGTACGATCCTTCCGGCAGCTTAGAGACATCAAAAACGCGTGCTCCGGCAAAGTCATCAAACGGATTAATGATCTCGCCAAACTTGCCTTTCCGGTTTGCCCAGGTTTTTTTCGAAGCTTCAAAGAGAATCTTTGAGGCGTTGTCGCCCAGCTCAAGATCTACCCCTGCTTCTTTGTATGTATATGACATTGATAACTCCTCGGTTTCAATTATAAACTCCCCCTTTTATTTTAAAAGCTTTTAACTTTTTTTATCAGCGGATATAATTTTTATAAGCTTAAAAATTAATTTTCCTTTATGCCAACTGCCAGTATTCAATCTAAAACGAAAATTGATCCCAAAAAACAGGCCGCTCGGGAAATTGAAAGTTTGAAAGATAAAAGGGGATTTTTGAAGGCCGGCCAACCGGTTTTTAACCGCCTTTTTGGCCGTGATTCCTTAATTGCCGCTTGGCAGCTATTGGACTTTGATCCAAATGTAGCCAGAGCAACACTTGAAATTTTGTCCGAACTGCAAGGTACAAAAGTTGACAAGCAAAGAGAGGAAGAGCCGGGAAAAATTATCCATGAAACTGATTTCAAGCTGAAAGAACATCCGGGTATTAAAGGTTTCCCCTTTCCTTATTATGGCGCGGTTGATTCTACTCCCTTATATCTGATAGTCTTTGCTCTTTATTTTCATAAAACTAAGGATGAGGTTTTTTTGAGAGAGCATTGGCATAATATTTTGGCGGCTGTTGATTGGATTATCAAATATGGCGATCAGGATCAGGACTTGTTTTTAGAATATGCTTCTCACAACAAACATGCTCTGGCCAATCAGTGCTGGAAAGACAGCTGCGAATACGAAATAAAAGCGCCGGTGGCAATAGTCGAAACTCAAGGGTACGAGTACTTAGCGTTAACAGAAACCTCGAGACTGGCAAGAATCATGGATGAAACGCGTCTGGCTAAAAGGTTGGAAGATCGCGCCGCAAGATTAAAAAATACCTTTAATGAAAAGTTTTGGATGCCGGACGAGGAGTTTTTTGCCTTAGCTCTCGATGGCGGCAAAAAACAAGTGAAGAATGTTACTTCAAATCCCGGCCATCTGCTTTTCACTGGTATTATCCAAAGCAATAAGACCGATGCGGTTGTTAGGAGATTATTTCGAAAAGACCTTTTTACTCATAGAGGCATTCGAACGTATTCAGAAAATGAACCGGGTTTTAATTCCGACAGCTATCATATGGGCGCGGTCTGGCCTCATGATAACTGGATTATTGCTCAAGGATTGAAGAAATTGGGCTACAAACATGAATATCTGGCTCTTAAAAAAGCGATTTTGGAAGCTTATGCAGAGATTGGATTTTTGCCTGAATTTTATAGGGTGAAAAAAGATGGAATAGCGCTTCAATCTGATGATCCGCGCTACTCAAATATGCCTTGTTATCCTCAAGCATGGTCAAGCGGTGCGCTTCTTAATTTTCTTGAAGAATAGCCGGGAGACAGGTATAATATTATCTCTTGGAGAGGTCGCATAGTGGTCTAGTGCGCACGCTTGGAAAGCGTGTATGTTGGAAACGGCATCGAGGGTTCGAATCCCTCCCTCTCCGCCAAGAAAATAGATCTGCATTTTGTAGGTCTATTTTCTTTGAGATGGTGGGTGAGAACCCTTTATGAAGACGCGATCAAAAGGAAAATATGGTAAAATAATTAAGTATACAAACGTAAGTAAACTTTGGAGGTGGGTAAAACAGGGCGGCTGAGCCGCTTCGAATCCCTCCCTCTCCGCCAAATGATTTAGCGTGGGGTGAAAATCTCACTTCCATCGCCATTTTTCACAGCTACAGTAAGATTGAATTTATTGAAGTTTTTTCTTTTAGGTTATATCATAGATTTATGTCTAAGATGAATGAATTTGATTCAATTAAAGCGGCCGCATCTGAAACTCCGGCTAAGAACAAAAAAGCAGTGGCTGATTCTGAAGTAAAGACAGGTCAAGCTGTTAAGATTAAAGCGCTTGACCAGAAGGTGCCTCACAGGGGTTTTGTCTGGTACATTTTGTTTATTTTAGTATTTTTGTTATCTTCTGGCCTGACTATTTATTTCAGAGACTGGGTTCTCTTGTTTTTTATTATGGTTTTTGCAATTGTGACTTTATGGCGCCAAAATCTTACCGCTGAGTCTGAGCTTGTTTTTAATGATCTTAGCGTTTTAATAGGGGGGAAGGAGTTTCAATATAACCAAATCGAGAGTTTTTACTTTTCTTCTTCCGGGGATGATATTACGATTACCTTCCAAATGGTCAGAAAAATTTATCCGAAACTTACCTTTATAATCAATGAAAAAGCAGTCGAACCGATTAGAAAAAGAATAGGTGAGAAAGTACCGGAATCCGAACCTAGGCCAGAGAGCATTATTGATCTTATCATTAGAAAATTGAAGATTTAGATTCTAGTGAGTCAATTGCTAAGTCGAACTGCCTTTAGGCAGTTTTTATGTTAAAATAAAGAACAAATGTGCATGGGGTTACTTGTCCCTGGATATAAAAAGAAAATTTTCAACCCCGCATACAATATGTCCCTGTAGTTCAGCGGATAGAACGTCGGCTTGCGGAGCCGAAGGCCAGAGGTTCGAATCCTCTCAGGGACACCAATGAAATTGTTTGTATCTGAGGGGTGAGAACTTCGTTTCAAGCTGCAAAGATAGCACGACCGCATTTAATGATTATTATGCTTAGCGCCTTGTCATTCCCGCGCAGGCGGGAATCCAGCCAATCTTTAATTCTGGCCAAGCCAGAATGACGCAAAAGAATGTATTTCGTCATTCAAAGTAATTTAAAATTCATATCATGTTTGTTGAAATCTTACTTTTAGTTATCATTTTTATATTTGCAGAAATCACTCATCTGATTTTTCTATATTACCTTTTAATTTTAGTTTTTCTGCTTTGTCTCCCCGGTATTTTTGCCCTTCGCACAGCACCCTATGTGCCCAGCTTGAAGAAAAACGCTGAGGCCATGATAAAGCTTGCCGATATCAAGCCGGGCATGAAGGTTTACGATCTTGGAGCGGGAGACGGCAGGCTGGTTGTGAAAATGGCAGAGCAGGGCGCTAATGTCATTGGTTATGAAATATCCTTTGCCCTCTTTTTGATTTTTTGGCTCAGGAAAGCAATTTATTTTAGAAAAGGCCAGGTCTTCTGGGGTAATATATGGTCAAAAGATATATCGGACGCTGACGTAGTAGTATGTTTTCTTATGCCGAAAGCTATGGAGAAGTTTAAGAAGAAAAAGTTTAGTACGATCAAAACAGGGGCAAAACTAGTGACTAACATTTTTCCTTTGCCAGACATTAAACCCGACAAAGTTAAAAATAATGTATATTTATATATCAAAAAATAAGGTGGGATGACTGAGTGGTCGAAAGTGCCGCACTCGAAATGCGGTGTCCGTGAAAGCGGACCGGGGGTTCGAATCCCTCTCCCACCGCCAAAAAGAAATATTTTAATTCGATCCCGTTGTTTTATCTAACTGCTGTTCAGTGACTTTGAGTTTTTCTACATCGACGCTTATATTGGCCGGTTCTATATTAACAATGGAGAGGTTAGCAGGTTTTTTGATCTGGTTTTCCCTTAAGTGCATCTGATAATGTCCATTTTTCATATTTTTTAAGTTAACGGATATCTGAAGAGACTCAGATTTTAAAAGATTAAATTCAGTTTCCTTGCCGGATAAAACAACGACAGCATTTTCCGGTGTGTAATTTTCAACCACATATTCATTTTGGAGTCCCTCAAACTGTATCGGGATGGTAAATTTCCTTTGTATCATTGAGTTTTGGAAGTTCAAAAATACCCAAAAAAAGAGCGTTATAAGCACTGAAAAGACCAAAGGCAGGATGTTTCTCTTGAGCCAACCAATATAGAAATCTCCTTGGTTGCGAGGGAACTTTCTTTGGAAAAAATCCTCAAGGATTTTTTCCAGCTTATTGATGCCGTCTACTTTCGTTAATTTTTTATTGTGGGCTATGGAAATGCGTCCTGTTTCTTCGGAAACAACCAAAATGAGCGCATCTGTAAGCTCTGAAAGGCCGATAGCTGCCCGGTGTCTGGTGCCGTATTTGCCGATCACTTTTCGGCTCTCTGATAGGGGAAAATGCACGGCAAACCGGCGAATAACATTGTTTTCAATGATTACCGCTCCGTCATGGCCGGGCGTTTTGGAATTAAAGATACTGAGAAGAATTGGCAGAGAAACTTCTCCATTTAACTTAATCCCTCCTTCCAGATGTCTCTTTAGATTTTCTTTGCCGGCGAAGGCGATGAGCGCGCCGGTTTTTTCTTTTGAAAGTACTTGGACCGCATGAATTATAATCTTGATGGTTTCTTCATGAGGAGCGCGAATTGTGCTAATGCCGATCTGACCAAAAAACTCAAACAGCCGCTTGAGCTCTTTCTGAAAGACAATGGCTATCACGACCAAAAACATGCCAAAGAAGGTGCTAAAAACTGTGTGGGTTAGCTGAAGATCAAAAACTATACTCAGTACATATAAAATAGCCAATGCCAGAATGCCAAAAACTATCGGCAGAGATCTGGTTTTCTTAAAAACCACAAAAACAGCAAAAACTAATACTGAGATTATAGTGATATCAAAAAAATCTTTAATAGAAAGTCTTCCCAGAGTTGCGATGCAGATATTTATGTAATGAGATAATAAATTCAGTGTTACCACTTACTCATTGTAGCATGAATGCAGTGATACCAAAAATTACCATGCTTAATTTAGAGGATAAGCCGGATCTAGTGTTTCGACTTTTTGAATTTGTTCGTTGGCTAATGTTTGATTGCCTAATCGCTCATAAATTTTAGAAGCCAGTATGTGAGCATCCCGGTAATTTTCTTTTTCCTTTTCCAAAGCCAAAACATCTTTTAAGGCAAGTTGCAGATAATTATTTTGATAGTAGAGGTTCGACGCCTCGAGCTTTAGATAAAATGGATTCTGTGCTGAATTAAATGTGGCGAAATACTTATCTAAGCCGTATAAATTACAGCTTTTTGCCTTTGTAAAGTATTTTTTTGCGTTATCAAAATTATTCAAATACATAAAGCTAGCATAACAGTTAGCAGAACTCTGATCTAAGTTAGCTAGTTGACCTAAATATTTTTCGGCCTCTCCCCTATCGCCCTTTTTAAGCTGGGTGAGTACTAAACCTTTCAAAGAATCCGAGTTTATTTTTTTGTTATTGGCCTTTACAAAAGCTTTTTCTGCCTTTTCAGCTTGATTTTCAGATAAATATAGATTACCAAGTTTATTTAAAATTTGAGGGTCTCCCCTACCCACCATGATTTGTTCTGCGAGATCATTTCTGCCGGATGCAATATATAAGTCGGATAAAGCGATGATATTACTTGCTTTTGGCCACAAAGTGATGGATTTTTCTAAATCTAATATCTTTGTTTGGCGATTACTCGTTTCATGTGAAACCTTTGCATAATAATCAGCTTTTTTATACGACCATATTAAATATCCAATTAAAACGATCATTAAGCCAGCTAAAATGAAAGCAATGATAATTATCTTTTTCTTTTTCATAAATTTATTATTATATAGTTTCAGGGAAAAAGCGAATAAGTTGTGTAAAACCATTACTCGGTAATTAAGAAATTTTTTTTAAGTCTTATTTTGAGCACGAATTAAGCTCAAATTTGCTTATTGAGACTTTTCCACAATTTTGGTTGGTACGGTTGCAAAAGTGATAATTTAGGATTCAAATTGCATTCAAAATGATGTTGGATTAAGGCCAATCAGAGATAATCAAAGGATTTTTTTCATCTAGGTTTTCCCAAATTGCTTCAGTCACAAAAGGCATAAAAGGATGTAAAAGTTTTAAGGAGTTTTTGAGCACAGTATCTAGAGTATATTGAGCTGCTAATTTAGTTTTATCATTTTCTCGAATACGAATTTTCGTATCTTCGATGCATTTATCACAAAACTCGTACCAGAAAAATGTGTAAATTTCTTCAACTGCGTGCTGAAAATCATATATATTAAGATATTGATTAATATTTTCAATAGTTTGATTTAAATGATCAAGTGTGTCTTTATCGGCTTGTGTTAGTTGGTTTTTAATAGTTTCACGTGAAACGCCTTTATAATCTTCCAAATTCATTAATGTGAATCTTGAGGCATTCCATATTTTATTTGCAAATCTTTTTCCGTTTAAAATGGCGTCTTCTGAGAATTTAATATCTTGTCCCTGTCCAATCTGCCACAAAAGTCCGAATCTGGTGGCATCAGTGCCATATTTCTCAATTAATTCAAGAGGATCGACGCCTGTTCCAAGCGACTTTGACATTCTTCTGCCTTCCTGATTAAAGACGGTCGGATGAATATAGACATCTTTAAAAGGAACTTCTCCCATAAATTCAATTCCGGAGAATATCATTCTGGCGACCCATAGGTAAATTATATCTCTTGCGGTAGAAAGAAAAGTTGTAGGATAGAAATAATCTAAATCTTTGGTTTTTTCGGGCCAACCAAAGGTAGCGAACGGCCATAACGCGCTTGAAAACCAGGTATCAAGTACATCCTCGTCCCTTTTAAGTTTGGATGATTTGCATTTTGGGCATCTTCTCTTAGATGTTTCACGTGAAACGCTAAGCATATCCTCTAATGCCCATTTTTTTGAAACAATTGTTTCTCCGCAATCGCAATACCAAACTGGTATTTGGTGTCCCCACCAGATTTGTCTTGAAATACACCAGTCATTTATATTTTTCATCCATTCCAGATAAACTTTCTTCCATTTCTTCGGCTGAAACTGTATTTTTCCATCTCCCACTGCCTTAATGGCCGGTTTTGCAAGTTCTGCCATTTTTACATACCACTGCAAGGTTAGAAGCGGCTCAACCACTTCGTGGCATCTGTAGCAATGACCGACATTATGAACGTAAGGTTGGATTTTAGTAAGCCATTTTCCTTCCTTCAGCATTTCAATTAAAACGTCTCGAGCTTCAAATCTATCCAGTCCGGCAAAATCTTCCCCTGATTCAGGCGTCATTTTACCATCAAAGTCAATTACAGTAATTTTCTCCAAATCATGCCGCTTTGCTATCTCAAAGTCATTTGGATCATGGGCCGGAGTAACTTTCACCGCGCCTGTCCCAAACTCCATATCCACGTGTTCATCGGCGATAATTGGTATTTTTCTGCCTTGTATAGGGATAATTGCATTTTTGCCGACCAAATTTTTGAATCTCTTGTCTTTGGGGTTTACAGCTATCGCTGTATCGCCAAGCATGGTTTCTGGTCGAGTTGTAGCTACAACTACCTCTCCCCCGCCTTCAATCTCATACTTAATGTGCCAAAGGTAGCTTTCATGTTCCTCGTGCTCAACTTCCAGATCAGAAAGCGATGTATGGCATCTAGGACACCAGTTTGTGATGCGGTAATCTCTGTAAATATAACCTTTTTCATAATAATGAGCAAAAGCAGTCAAAATTGCTTCTGTGTAGCCTTCATCCATCGTAAATCTGGTTCGAGACCAATCACAGGAACAACCTAAAGTCTTCAACTGTCCGAGGATTCTAGCCTCATATTCATCTTTCCATTTCCAGACCTCTTTTTCGAATTTGGCTCTGCCAAGGTCAAATCTCGTCTTACCTTCTTTAGCAAGCTTTTTTTCAACCACGTTCTGGGTTGCTATCCCAGCATGATCCGTGCCCGGAAGGTATTCCGCGGGTTCTCCTTTCATTCTGTGCCAGCGGATTAGAGCGTCCTGAATAGTGTTATTTAAAGCATGTCCCATATGAAGAGAGCCGGTTACATTTGGCGGAGGAATGACTACGGTAAAGGGTTTTTTGCCTACCTCAAGCTTAGGAGTAAAGTATTTTCCCTTTTCCCACTTCTCATAGATTCTTTTTTCATTTTCTTCCGGATTGTATGATTTATCCATTTTTCCTTTCTTAAAATAAAAACCCCGCTTCTTGGGGACCCGATTATCTCGGGTGGTACCACCCCAATTCCACGTGGCGCTTCATTTCAAGCTTTACGGAGCTTATCCGGTGAGTTCTAATTTCCTATTATTTGAGGATTTCTTCTCACAGCTTACGGGATGACATTAATTCCCATTCAGACGCTTTTATAAATTGTAAGTAAGATTTTATATCTAATATGGCAAAAAGTAAAGATCCAATTGAAAAAATGCATTTTTAATGTTATTATGCAGTTCACAAAACAAAAACCATCTAAAAGAGTTTTGAGCAATCTTGACAAATGTTTTTAGAAGGGAATTCCCTTTAAATAGCCCACTAAACACGATTAAGGAGTGTCATTAAAGTGAAAGTTTTAATGGTTTACCCCAGGTATCCGGACACCTTTTGGAGCTTCCGCAGAGCATTACCGTTTACGGGCAAGAAAGCGGTATTCCCGCCGCTTGGACTACTAACGGTAGCCAGCATGCTGCCCAAAAGCTGGGAGAAAAAACTAGTCGATCTTAATGTCTCGAAGTTGAAAGACAGCGATATCGACTGGGCTGACCTGGTAATGGTTTCGGCTATGATCGTACAGGAAGAATCGGCTGAAAAAGTTATCAGTCGCGTCAAAGCAGCAAATAAGAAAGTCATTGCAGGGGGTCCGCTTTTTACCAATCAGGAGCATGAAACCAAGGGTATAGATCATTTCGTTCTTGGCGAGGCCGAAGTAACTTTGCCGCGGTTCCTGGCTGATTTTCAACTGGGCAAGCCCCTGCACCGCTATGAGCAAAACGGCGAGTGGCCCTCCTTGGAACGGACGCCGTTGCCGGACTGGTCGTTGATCAAACTGCAGAACTATACCACGATGGCTATCCAGAATTCGCGCGGTTGTCCGCACAAATGCGAATTCTGTGATATTCGGATTATGTTCGGCCAGAAGCCGCGCATGAAATCGGGGAAACAGCTGGTTGCCGAGATTCAGCATCTCTATAATGCGGGATGGCGGGGGACGATTTTCATCGTCGATGACAACTTCATCGGCAATATTCCACGCATCAAATTCGTATTGCCGGAACTGGTCGACTGGCAGAATGATCACGGTTATCCGTTCAAGTTTATGACTGAGGCCGACATTCGCTTAGCTGAACATCCTGACCTGATGGCTCTGATGTCATCGGCCAATTTCTACAAGATATTCATTGGGATTGAAACGCCCTCGCAAGAAAGTTTGCGAGAATGCGCTAAACTGCAGAATATCAAGGTAAATCCGCTTAAAGCAGTGCAGACAATCATGAACTACGGCATGGCTGTAATGATCGGAGTCATCGTTGGCTTTGATGCCGATGTTCAACGCGAAGATATCTTCGCTGACCATATCGAGTATATCCGAGAGTTGGGCACTCCGGCAGCCATGGTAGGTCTGCTTTCAGTATTGCCCAAAACCGATCTGGAGAAGAGGCTGCGCCGTGAAGGCCGTCTGCTTGAACGCTCTCGAGGTGAGAACGCCGGCCAGCTGACATTCGTGCCAACCATGCCTGCCGACAAACTGATCGCCGGTTACCATCGGGTGCTTTCCAACATCTATTCTCCATCCGTTTATTACAGGCGTGTGGAGGATTTCCTCAGGTATTACCATCCGACGGTGAAAAAAGGTGTCGGTTTTCACAACCTCAGAGACGTGAGAGCTTTCATCATAAGCATCTTCAGAATCGGCATTTTCTCACGCAACGCCTTCGCTTACTGGCGTTTGCTGATAAAAGTGCTATTCACCAAGCCCAAAGCTTTCTCGGAAGCTGTCGAGTGTGTCATCTGGGGATGGCACTTTCAGAGTGTTGCGGCAAGGATCGTGAAAAACTAGTAGTGAGCAACGCGAGGCCGCGGGATTATTCTTAACGAATTTTCCTGCCGCCTCGCGCCCTTCTAAAAGTATTTTAAACTAACTTTAAGTTTGGATCGGGAATCAATTCTTTTGGCTCAGAGAAGCCATATTTACGCTGTTTATGATATGCTGCGGCACCGATCATGGCTGCGTTATCAGTGCAATATTTAAGATCCGGCATATGAAAAGATATATCTAATTTTTCACACAATTGAGCCAACTTTTGTCTTAAGAGAGGGTTGGCCGCTACTCCGCCGGATAAGATAAATGATTTTGGTTTATACTGCGCTATTGCTCGTTGGCTGTTTTGGACCAAAGTATCAACTAGAGTTTTTTGAAAGGAAGCTGCAATGTCAGATTTTGCATTATCTGTAAGTTTTTTGTGTTTACGAACTTCACTTAAAACAGCTGTTTTTAAGCCCGAAAAACTAAAATCGAGACTGGGTTCAGGATATTCTAAGAAACCATCGGAATTGCGTTTTGGTGCGGGAGTGAGATCTATAACAGGAAACTTATATTTATCGGCATTACCCCTCTCTGCTAATCTGCTAATATTTGGGCCGCCCGGATAGGGGAGTCCGATCAGAGCCGCAACTTTGTCGAAGGCCTCGCCGGCTGCATCGTCCAGAGTCGAGCCAACCACCTTGAATTCATAGTGCTTGGGCATATAAACCAACATAGTATGACCGCCAGAGACAAGGAGAGCCACCAAAGGGAAGGTTGGCTCTCCGGTATGCCGTATTGAGTATTTTGTATTGAGGGGTTTCGAATTTTGAGAATTTGAATTTAGGACTTGTTTAGAATTTCGGATTTCGGATTTCGGATTTGAGCAAATGAAATTCGCATATATGTGCCCTTCAAGATGATTTATTGCTATAAAAGGTTTATTTTTCAGAATTGCTAGAGTACGAGCCGTTTCAGTGCCTACGATCAAACTGCCGACAAGCCCTGGACCTTGAGTTACGGCTATAGCATCAATGTCCTTCCAACTTATTTTGGTCTCGGAAAGGGATTTTTCTACAACCGGAATTATGGATTGCACATGCGCGCGGGCAGCTACTTCAGGAACCACACCACCGTATTTGGCATGGATGTTTATTTGTGAAGCAACCACATTCGACAAAACCTCACGGCCATCCTTCACAACCGCTGCCGCAGTTTCATCACAGCTGGACTCTAAGCTCAAAATATTCATAATTAAGGGGTATTATAGCAAATTTTTCTCTGTATTTATATATAAATCTGTGCTTAAATGGTGCATATGGAAATGCTGGATTTACTTTCAAAAAAGGAAAACAATATCTTTCAGTCCGACGGGTGGGCTGATTTTCAGGCAGGACTTAAACGTAAGTCGTGGGTGGTAAAAGGCGATAATGTCCAAGGTTTAGTTCTAAAGTACCCTTTATATAAAGATAAATATTATTTTTACTCTCCTCGTGGACCTATTATGACGAAACAAGCCAAACTGCAGGATCTAAAGTTGTTCCTTCGAAAAGTTGAAAATCTGGCCAAAGAAGAAAACGCAGTTTTTTACCGCATCGAGCCATATGAGCTAGATCAAGCGGATATTTATAAATTCGGATTTAGAAAAATCGCGAAGCATGCGCCGGTATCTCAGCAGTTTTCTCCTGAAAATACTTTAGTGCTTGATCTGGTGAGACCTGAAGAGAAAATTTTGGCCGGCATGAAGCCCAAATGGCGATATAATATAAATCTTGCCAAAAGAAAGGGTATTTTCGTTCATGAAGGCACAGTGCTCAAAGACATTAAGGTTTTTTATGAACTGACAAAGGAAATGGAAACGAGAGGAGGATATGTCGGTCATGAGTTTGAGTATTATAAAAAAATGTTTGAGGTACTCCAAAAAAACGGCTCTTTAAAGCTCTTTATCGCTGAGTTTGAAGGCAAACCACTGGCGGCGGTTTTAGTATCATATTTTGGCCAAGTGGCAACCTATCTGCACGGGGCTTCTTCAAACGAGAAAAGGGAACTGATGCCGACTTATGCGCTACAGTGGCATGCAATCCAGGAAGCGCGTAAAAAGCATTGCCGCATTTATGATTTCTGGGGTGTAGCGCCTCAAGGCGCAAGTAA
Organism: bacterium; assembly: GCA_021787535.1. Classification (GTDB taxonomy): domain Bacteria; phylum Patescibacteriota; class CPR2; order UBA1875; family JAJYID01; genus JAJYID01. Next base: position 11,237 of record JAJYLR010000002.1, on the reverse strand, counting down.
CCATCCTTGGGCCGGCATATCCAGATTTAAAAGGGGCTTTGGCGGGGAAGAGCTGGAGTTTGGCGGGGCATATGATTTGGCATTTGACAAAAAATATTATCGTCTTCTTTCTGAGGTAAATCGGTTCAGGAAGGTTTTCAAGAAATAATTTAAAAAATATGAATCACGTTTTAGCGGTTGTTAAAAAAATAATTCCAAGGCCAGTCTTCCGTTTTTTCCAACCGGCATATCATTTCCTCTTGGCTTTTACCGGCAACATAGTTTACGGATTTCCTGGTTATAAGATGACTGTGATTGGCGTGACCGGGACGAACGGCAAAAGCACAACGGTAGAAATTATTACGGATATTTTAAAAACTACAGGTGAAAAAGTCGGAATGATTTCGACTGTAGATATTGAAATTGCAGGCAAAAGAGAAGAAAACAAGGTTGGCAGAACTACCATTGGCCGCTGGGGCACTCATCGGCTAATGCGGAAAATGGTTTTCGCGGGTTGCAAGTATGCTGTTATAGAAGTGGCAAGTGAGGGAATTGCCTGGTATCGCATCTGGGGTATACCTTTTGACGGAGCAGTTTTTACATGCCTTGCTCCGGAGCACCTGAACTTCCACAAAACAATGGAAAACTATCGAAATACCAAGGGCAAGCTTTTTAAAAAACTCTCGAGCCCGTTTAACTTCAAAAAAACAAAGAGAGTCAGCGTGATAAACGCCGATGATAAAGAAGCAGATTATTTCCTATCTTTTAAAGCGGATGAGAAATATACATTTGGAATACAAAAAGGCATGGTAAAAGCGAAGAATATAAAATTGGCACCGGATGGAACCAGTTTTGAAATTACCGGCGATGGTGGGGATCATAAAGTTAAAACAAAAGCGCTTGGAAAGTTTAATGTTTTGAACGAACTTGCCGCGTATTGCGTGGGTTTAAGCATGGAAGCGGATAAAGCCGGAATAATAAAAATTATTGAAGATTTTTCAGGAACGAGAGGCCGGGCTGAAAAGATAGAGGCCGGGCAGAGTTTCAATGTTATAGTTGATTATGCTGTTACGCCGGATGCCCAAACCGCTTTGTATGAGAGCTTGCGGAACATTACCAAAGGAAAGCTGATAAGTGTTTTTGGCGCGACGGGGGATAGGGATAAAGCCAAACGTCCGGAAATGGGGAAGGTGGCTGCAGAGTTCACCGATATTGTAGTGCTGACCGATGATGAAACTTATACCGAAAACTCGAAGGATATTATCGGTGAAGTTTATACTGGAGTTCCTGATAATTTAAAAGAGAGAGTAAAGATTGTGCCCGATAGAATGAAAGCCATTAAAAAGGCAATTGATTTAGCAAGTACGGGAGATATAGTTGTGATCACCGGTATCGGCCATCAGAAATCGCGCAATATGGGCGGCAGGAAAATACCATGGGATGAAAGGAAAATCATTATGGATCTATTAAAAGATTTAGACAAATTAAACAAGAAAGGGAGTGGAAAATGAAAATTAATCCTAATATGTTTCGCGGTTACGACCTTCGCGGTATTGCAGGCCAAGACCTAACGCCTGAGATCGTAGAGTATATCGGCCGGGCTCACGGTACCTACATGAAACGCCGGGGAATGTCAGAAGCAGTGATCGGACATGACTGCCGGGCTACTAGCGCGGAATATAGTGATGCTTTAATTCGCGGCTATACATGGGCCGGTGTGAATGTTACAGACATTGGGATGAATCTGGTGGGGATGTTCTACTGGTCTCAGTATTACTTGAAGATCAAAGGCGGCGCTTTTGTCACTGCTTCGCATAATCCGCCGGAATATAACGGTTTCAAATTTGCCTGCGACTATAGTGAGACGCTGGTCAGCGACGGAATGCAAGAGCTAAGGCGGATGGTTGAGGAAGATGACTATGAACAGGGCGAGAAACCGGGTCAGGTTACACAGCAAGATATCAGGGAAGCTTATTTTAACGATATTTTAAAGAGAGTGCCTTTGAAAAAGAAATTTAAAGTGGTGGTTGATCCCAGCTGTTCGACAGCCGGTGAGATCGTGCCTCAGATCTTGCGAAAGGCAGGTTGTGAAGTGGTAGAAAAAAATTGTAAGATAGATCCGTCATTTCCGCTCGGTACACCGGATCCGACAGAATCTAAGGTGGCAAATCGGGTTCGCCAAGAAGTTCTGGAAGCAAAAGCGGATATCGGATTTTCATATGACGCTGACGGAGATCGGATAGGCATTGTAGATGAAAAAGGCGGCATTATCTGGAACGACGTTCTTGTGGCGCTTTTTGCCAGTGATGTTTTAGCCGGCCATCCGGGAGCTAAAATTATGTACAATACTCTTTGCTCGAAGGTTGTCGAAGATACGATAAAAGAAAAAGGCGGTGTGCCTTTTATGTGGCGTACCGGACATTCATTTTTAAAGAAAAAAAATCAAGAGGTTAAAGCGGCTTTTATCGGTGAGCTTTCCGGGCATTTCTTTTTCAGCGCTGACTTTTATAACCACGACGACGGAATATATTCCACAATGCGCCTTTTGAAGTATCTGGCGGATACAGAACAGTCGCTCTCTGAAGCGGTCGGCAAACTGCCAAAATACATATCCAGCCCTGAAATCAAAATAGGATGCGCCGATGACAAGAAGGTCACTCTGATAGAAAAAATGAGCAAAGTACTGGAAAAAGATTTTCCGGACGCAGAAGTTATAAGCGATGAAAGAGCGGGGGACGGAGTGCGTCTCAACATGGATGACTCAATGTTTGTGGTGCGGTACTCTCAAAACGGGCCATACCTAACCGTTAAGTTTGAAGCCAAAACTCAAGGGCAATACGACTCCTTGAAAGATTACCTAAATAAACTCTTACATGGGTACAAAGAGATCGACTGGGTAAATGATACGGTTAACGCCGAAGCCCTAGAGTTCTAAACCAAATCTCTAGAAAAGGATTGACAAATTATTAATGATACTATATAATATGTTTTGTTACTTAAGCATTTAGTAATGAATGGCTTGAGAGGATTATAAAAAACGCGGAGGGATTTATTTTTTCCAAAGTGTTTTTTTGTTTGAAAATTTAATAAAAAACAAAATTTTAAGGAGGATCTATGGCAAGTCACTACGCTATTCCGAAGCGCCTTATCTCAGAAGAAGAGAGGAGTTTACTTAGAGGTAAACTCATCAATCATGCAATTAGTATACCTTTGGAAACATCATCATATGCTTTCAAGAGAAGGTATCTAGTTGACGTTCTTAGAGTACTTGGTTGTTCAGAAAGCGACTTTTCTGTACACACAACCGACCATGAGGAGGTCGAATTGCTATTTCCAAGACTCAGACGAGACAGAGAAGCGGCTGATGGGGGTACCACCGAGGTTGACTCAGAATCCTTAACAAGCAGGGGGGTCTTGAAGGGTGGCAGTTGGAACGGTCGGAACCGCAGTGCATTCTTCGAGGTAGCAGAAGAAGTTCTCCTGCCTTACCTCGGAGGTAACATTTGCATATCTGTTCCCCATCACCACCATCACTCCCCCGAAGAAAACGACGATTTTCACATCTTCATCTGGTCCTCACCGGACACAGATATTGACCACGATGTGAGAACACCGGAGCGGCTCTTCGGCATCGAAGTCGACTGCCGTGATCCCTCCTATGGACCCTCCTCGGACAGTGAAGTTATTATAGATGATGATGGTAACCCGGTCGCTGAGGTGATCAACGGCAATAATCTGTACATCTTCCATGACGTCTGTGAGCATGGAACTGACAGAGAGGTTCAGATTTTCCGGAAAATCCTTGAGAAGGTAATCGACCTGATCGGGGGGACGCCGGAAGAAATCGCGGCCAGAAAGGCAGAATATGAAATACGGCGGCGCGAACGGATGAGAGAGCAATTCGTTACTTTCTGCCTTAGCAGAAATGAACGAAGGGCTAAGGAGTACAAAGAGAAGATTAGTGAGATCAACTCAGAGATCATCGATCTTCAGAAGGAGCTCACCGTCAAGATGAGAGCCCGTCATGAGCATATGCAAATGATTGAGGCATTTGGTGAGGCAAGCGACCAGTCTCGTGAAGAATATCTCGCAGAGTTCGAAAAGCTCGGCGGGATGATCCACGTCAAGAAGGTTAAGGTAAAGAACGACGATTTAATTATCTCAACCGACACGCTCTACGCAATGGTCGAGATTGAGGAGAAGATGCGCCGTTACGAGCTTGGTGAATATGACATCATCATAAATACCGCTTACGGTAGCGTCAAATTCATCAACACGACCCGGAAGATCCATGGTCATTGGGGAGAGTTTGATAACCATCCCCACGTTGACAAGCATGGAAATGCCTGCCTCGGTAATATTTCGAGCATCCTTCCGCAACTCATTGCAACGGCCAAATACACTGTCGTCTATACCATTTGCCTGCAGTATCTCACGAACGGTGTGAACCCGAGTGATCCGGCCGGTGCGCATATCGTTAAGTATCCTCAGGTTGACTTCGAGGAGACAACGGACGATACCGAGTCGGAAGAATCGGCTACCGAGCCAACAGAAGCAACACCCGCCACGGACGTAGTAAATGAAGATGTGGAGGGGGAAGAGGAAACGGAAAGACCTCCTGCTGCAGCCGCAGCAGGATAACCTCAACAAAGAGGAGAGCCAAATGTCGAACAGATTATGGCTTCCTGGGGCAACACGGCCTCAGATAAGCCGACTGGACAGCCGCCCATCTTATCCCACCGTGTTGGTGGACTACTTCGCCAATCGGGATATGCGCTATCTGGCCAACTCGAAGAAAGTTGGCAACAATGAGGTAGCGTGGCTGGGCACTGTTAAGGAGTTGAATGAAGACCTGTTCCTGGTGGATGAGATATTCTTCTTGGAACAGAGGGTCGATACAGTAACTTTCGACCTAGTCGAAGAAGATGTGGCACGGCTGACCCACAAGCTAATTGAAGAAGACCGGATCGACGATGTAAACAGGATTCGTTTCCTGGGGCACGTCCATCCCGGCAACTCAGTGATAGCATCGGGTCACGATCTGGATCAGATGGACATCTTCGCCAATGGCAACCCTTACTTCATCCAGGCCATATACGGCCGTACGGGTGGCTCGCGTTTTTGTTTCTACAACTACACGAACAACCTGAAGTACGAGGACATCCCTTGGGACATCTACTTCGAAGAAGACGAATCCCGCCGGGCTGAAATCGAGGTCTTGGCAGAAAAAAAAGTTGCCATTAAACCACCTCCGCCGAAAAGAATGATGGGAAATATCGCTGGCGCCGCTGGATGCGTAGCCGACTACTTTCTCGGCGACGGGTATGCCGGCTGGCCTGAAGGAGAAGACTTGCTCGGCGAGCAAGTAGCTCTCCCGGACCAGATGACGCTTCACGAAGCAGGAGAGCAGGAAGCAGTTTAACGTGTGTAAATCTGATAAGGAGGATAGCATGGAAGCAAGGGCCTCAGCTGCGGCCTCCAGCATGCCGGATTATCAGCGGCAACTGGATGTTTTTGATCCGGCAAAGTTCTCCACCCCGGTGCACATCATCGGGGCTGGAGCAATCGGAAGCCGGATAGCAGCAGATTTGTCTGATCTCGGCGTCTTCAATATGACGCTTTGGGATCATGACCGCGTCAAGTCTCACAACCTTCCTAACCAGCGTTATGGCAGGGAAGAAATTGGCATGCTGAAAACCGAAGCCATGGCGAAGATCATAAGCCGTGATTGCGGTTTCGATGTCAACATCCACGCCGAAAAGGTAATGGACCAGAAGCTTTCAGGTATCGTCTTCGTCTGCGTGGACAAGATGAGATACCGGAGGCAGATCTGGGACAATTGCCTGAAATACAAGATGGATGTCGATCTGGCTGTCGAAATCAGAATGGGAGCAGAATTCGGGATGATCTACACGGTTCGTCCCTGCTACCCCATTGACGTCGATGGGTACGAGAACACGCTCTACAACGACGACGAAGTCGAACCCAGCGCGTGTACGTATCGAGCAATACCGACCGTGGCGGGCATGGTGGCTAGTACCGCTGCCCACAAGGTTGTCAAGTTTGCCACTGGCTTGCAGTTCTCTGGAAAAATCAAATTCGAAGAAGGAGGCGAGGTACAGCATACTAGTGCTGAGATCCTGAGCATTAACCCGGTTCTAGTAAGTCGGGGAGAATGGATCGAAGAAACCGCTGCATCGGTGGTATAAGCTGAATCAGTTTCAAAATGTCCTAAGCAAGAAAACGCAAAGGAAAGGATAGAAATGGCTAAGATCACTGCAGGTAAGGTACCGGGTGGGGTCGTAACCTTGGAATTCGACGGCGAGATCCCCTCAATGGAGGAGGTCATGAACCTCGCTGCCAATGAACTCGGCAGGATGAACGGCATGGCCGGTCCGGCTTTCACATTCACGAAGGACAAGTACCGGCAGAACGGCAAGGACATGTTCGATGTGCCGTTTTTGAACGCCATCGCCCAGGGTAAGATGGTGAACGGCGTTTTCACGAGCACTGACTGGACGGGCCAGCTCAAGGACGGCGATGAGCTTCTGTTGATCCCCAAAATCGCTGGTGCCCAGATCATTGTCGATGTCGGCATGTCTCCGGGCGCCACGGGCCCTTACGGCATCTACGGTCCCAACGAGAAGGATCTTGATTCCGACGCCGGCACGGTCAAGCATGCGCTGGCCACGGCGGGCATCTCCATGAATGGTGACCAGATCGTAGAGGTCAACAATCAGCGTGCCGATCTGTCAACGACACTCGCCAGCGGCGACAAGGTGATTGTCAAGCAGAAGCCGAACGGACACGCGCCGGCCAAGGGTGATGAGATCATCTGCCATAACTGCGGCAAGCCGGCGTTCCGCGCCATCTAAACACAGTGTACCAGGTATAACCTGGCGTACATCAGGGGCGGCCCTTCGGGCCGCCCCTTTTACAAAGTTTTAGTTTCGATTAAAAAGAGAGAAACGAGAACAAAGGAGAAAAAATGTGGTCAGTAATACTAGCAGTGTCGGTAACCTTTCTAGGTATGATCATTCTCTTTGTGGTAGATGCGTGCATACATCGGAAGAAGTACCGGTTTAAATACAACACCAGAAAAAAGATGCTTAAGTGGTTCGGCGAGATGGCTCTGACAACAGGATTAATTATGTTGGGTGTCCTGGTTATTTCTGTTCTTGTTGTTGAAGTGGTTTCATCGCTTTATTGGCCTGGGAAAAAGGAAAGTAGCTTTAGAGTGAAACAGACTAGACTGATCTATCCGCTACCGGACAATAAGAGCGATGATGGCAAGGATTTGTATCTTGTCCTATGGCACGACAAGGACGATAAACCTTGGGCTGCCTTTAACAGCCAACTGGAAGACCAGAAGGCAGAGAGACCGGAGGATATTCAGGGTGAGAAAGATAAGATGGATTTCAAATTCATTGACAATCTTCCTCCTGACCAAGCGCCTTACCTTGAGGTTAGACAGAAGGTTAGTTGTGCAACTGACTTCAAGTACAACGGGACCTGGCTCTTTAGCCAAGAGAAAAGCCAGGAACCCAAGTGTTCCGATGACAAATACGAGGAATGGGTATTTCATCTTCATCCCGGTACTGTCAAGGAACGGCTATAGCACCTCAACGAGCACACGCTCATTCTAAGGGAGAAGGCCCAGTCCTTCTCCCTTTTATATTCCTAATCCTACTGCTTTTTTGACCCGTTTTAAAGCGGCCTGGGCGCGGGGAGCGACTGTTTCAGCGCCGTCACGCAAAACTTTTAGCACATAATCTTCGTTTTTGTCATATTCGGCAAGTTTGGCTTGAATCGGTGCGAGCATTTCGATTACAGAATCTGCGACATCTGATTTAAACTGGCCGTAGTTAGAGCTCGCATACTTTTTTTCTAATTGTGGGATTGGTGTATCTGTTGCAACCGACATTATATTTAAGAGGTTTGAAATACCGGGTTTCTTGGCTTTGTCGAATTTAATTTTGTTGTCGGAATCTGTTACAGCCCGGGAAAATTTCTTGCGAATTGTCTCGGCATTGTCACGTAAATAAATTGAATTATTTGGATTCACATCGCTTTTTGCCATTTTTTTTGTTGGTTCTCCGAGTTTCATTATTTTGGCCCCCGTCTTTTTTATTATTGGCTCAGGAATAGTAAATAACTTATCGAACTTTTTATTCATCCTTTCTGCAATATCACGAGTAAGTTCAACGTGTTGTTTTTGGTCCTCGCCTACAGGTACTTCATCAGTATCATATAGTAAGATATCTGCTGCCATGAGCACAGGATAGTCAAATAGGCCGACAGTGACATTTTTCTTTTTTTCTCTGTATTGATCTTTGAATTGGGTCATGCGGCTGGCTTCGCCGAAGTAAGTAAAACAATTTAAAATCCAGGTCAGCTCTGAGTGTTCAGGTCGGTCAGATTGGATAAAGAAAGCGGATTTCTTTGGATCTAAACCTGCAGCCAAATAAATTTTTGCAAATTCCAAATTTCTTCTTTTAACTTCTTTGGGGTCTTGGGGTACTGTAATTGAATGAAGATCTACAATACAAAAAATATTTTCTTTTTCATCTTGAGAGGCCACCCAATTTACTAAGGCACCCATGTAATTGCCAATAGTAAAGTCTCCACTAGGTTTAATGCCTGAAAAAACTCTTTTCTTATCCATAGATAAATAATAAACAGAAAATAGTTAACAGTAAACAGTTTGTTGCTGGTATACTAGACTAGTTTAGTGTACCGGCTGAGGTGAGTAAAAAATTACACAGAGAATTCTTCTCATGGAAATAAAGAAAGCTGCAAGCGTCATTCTAGGGACGAAGGACTCTAGAATCTGAAAGCTATAATAAAAGATTCTGGACAGGCCAGAATGACACAAATGATATTGACAAGGAATTTACGCTTTGATATATTGATTTAGCACTCATGGTATGAGAGTGCCAAGATAAGCTTAAGATACTATTAAATTGTCATCCTTGAGTCCCGATTGGTCGGGGTGAAGGATCTAGAGATTCTTCGTTTCACTCAGAATGACGGAAACAGGAGAGTTTACTATGGCAAAGTTAAAACCATTAGCCGACAAGCTTGTAGTTGAAAGAACTCAAGCAGTCGAGAAAACAGCCGGAGGGATTGTGATTCCCGATACCGCCAAAGAAAAACCCGAGCAGGGCAAGGTTATTTCGGTTGGTAGGGAAGTAAAAGAGGTAAAGTCAGGTGACGAAATTCTTTTTGGAAAATATTCGCCGACTGAGGTGAAGATTGACGGAAAAGAATATTTACTGATTAAAGAGGAAGACGTACTGGCAATTGTAGGGTAACAATTGCAATGTCTAATTAAGAATTTCTAATCAATTCATAAAGATTGAGGAAACGATTCTGGACAAGCCAGAATGACGAAAGGAGTGAAAATTATGGCAAAAGAAATAAAATTTTCAGAGGATGCCAGAAGCAATTTAAAAGCCGGTGTTGACAAGCTGGCAAATACGGTAAAGACCACCCTCGGGCCAAAGGGCCGAAATGTTGTTTTGGATAAGAAGTATGGTGCGCCGACTATTACAAATGACGGCGTGACTATTGCCAAAGAAATTGATCTTGAAGATATCTATGAAAATATGGGAGCACAACTGGTCAAGGAGGTTGCTTCAAAAACTAATGATGTTGCCGGTGATGGTACCACTACAGCCACCGTGCTGGCTCAAGCTATTGTCACCGAAGGATTGAAAAATGTGACAGCTGGGGCCAATCCCATGGAAATCAAAAAAGGTATAGAAAAGGCAACTAGACATGTAGTGAGCGAGCTCAGTAAAACATCAAAGAAGATTTCAACCAAAGAGGAAATCGCTCAGGTAGCTTCTATATCTGCCGCAGATCAAGAAATTGGCGATCTAATTGCTGATGTAATGGTAAAAGTCGGCAAAGATGGCGTGATAACCGTTGAAGAAGGCCAGACGCTCGGTCTCGAACAGGAGGTTGTCGAGGGGATGCAGCTTGATAATGGCTACATTGCTCCATATATGGTGACCGATACCGAAAGAATGGAAGCCGTGTATGAACATCCGTCAATTTTACTTACCGATAAGAAAATATCATCAATCAATGAGATAGTCCCGCTACTCGAAAAAATGGCGCAAGCCGGTAAGAAAGACCTCGTGATTATTGCCGATGATATTGACGGAGAAGCTTTGGCAACCCTCATAATCAATAAACTTAAAGGTGTGTTTAATACTTTGGCAGTCAAAGCGCCGGGGTTTGGCGATAAGAAAAAAGAAATGCTTGAAGACATCGCCATTTTGACAGGGGCAAAAGTTATCTCTGAGGAAATCGGCCTTAAGCTTGAAGACGCAGACCTGGATGTACTGGGAGGAGCCAGAAAGGTCATCGCTGACAAAGATAATACAACGATTATTGAGGGCGCGGGGGCAAGCGGTGACGTGAAAGCCAGAGTCGGTCAAATTAAAAACGCAATTGCCAAGTCCACCAGTGAATGGGACAAAGAAAAGCTTCAGGAACGTCTGGCGAAAATAGCCGGCGGTGTAGCGGTATTGAAAGTTGGCGCGGCTACTGAAGTAGAGTTAAAGGAAAAGAAACACAGGATCGAAGATGCGCTGGCTGCAACCAGAGCCGCTGTTGAGGAAGGAATAGTTCCCGGCGGAGGCGTGGCGATCGTTGATATTGCCCCTGGACTGGCAAAACTAAACGGAACAAAGGACGAGGAAACCGGTATCAGAATTCTGCAGCGAGCTTTGGAAGAACCGCTGAGACAAATCGCCATGAATGCCGGCAAAGAGGGCTCGGTTGTGGTTGATGAAGTTGGGAAGCGGGCCAAAGGTATTGGATATGATGCGGCCAAAGATGATTACAAAGACATGATTAAAGCAGGAATTGTGGATCCGGCCAAGGTGACCAGAAGCGCTCTTCAGAATGCGGCTTCAATTTCCGCGTTGTTCTTGACAACCGAAGCGGTTGTGGCAGAACTTCCGGAAAAAGAACAGCCGCCTCAGATACCGGCCGGCGGAATGCCGGGTATGGGCTATTAGATAAGTTATAAGTAATTAGTAAAACTCACCCTGAAATATGGGTAAGTTTTACTTTGATATAGATATAAAATTTGACAAAGAATAGTGATTATGTTACTGAGTAATGTCAACAATTTGGAACAGGGTTAGTTAATATTTTAGCTATGTACAGGGGATTATTGCGGTTTTTTCGGTGGATAAATTTAAACTGAAATTCCACCAGATATTCAGGCAAAGTTTCTTTAT
>JAJYLR010000005.1 GCA_021787535.1 bacterium | reverse complement strand
CGACCAAAATGTCAACCAATTTTTTGCTTTAAGTAAGCCAAGAAATTTTCAAAATATCGTAAACAGCTGACAGGATGCGAACTTTCAGTGCAATTTGGTGGATTTTCTAAGACCGTTCTCATCCTGATACCATGTCTCAATTGTTGCCAGAAAGTGTCCATATTTACTCACTTTCTGGTTATAAGAAAGACAGCTCCACTAAAACCGTTGTATTAGTCTGTCTTATTCGTTCCACGATAATACTCTACTTACGATTATTTTCACGCCCTAAAGAAGACAGCAGCGAAAAAAACTCTTGCAGGAATTATGTTTTATGTATACAATCTGTCTTGTAAAGGCAGAATATGTACACAAAAGATGATTTAATGGACGAATATTCAAAAGCACTAGGGGAAGTTGAGGCAAGACTTTTGGCTTCTTTGGCATCTCAGAATAAGCTGATTTTTACCATCAAAGAAGCTCAGGCAGTGACCGGCAGCCCAATGCCAGCCGTCCATTCACTGGTTAGCGGCCTGGTAAATAAGAAATGGCTAATCAGGTTAGTTCAAGGCAAATACCTGATTATTCCTCTTGAGGCTGGCGAGGCAGGAGAGCACACTGAGAACTGGTTTGTCATCGCCAAGAACTTGATCGAGCCCAAACCATATTACCTCTCGCATTACAGCGCCCTGGATATCCATGAGATGCTGACGCAACCGGTGCTCACGGTATATATCAGCACACCGATTAGAAGGATCCCCAAGAGTATCCTGGGAGCCACTTTCAAATTCATTTTTACCAAGCCAAAAGATTTATGGGGTATCGAGGATGTCTGGGCTACGAGCAGCCAGCAAGTCAAAGTCAGTGATCTCGAAAGAACCATCATTGATTGCCTTGATCGGCCTGATCTGTGCGGCGGTATTAGCGAAGCGGCAAAAGGAATCTGGAAGAAGCGAAATGATATTGATTATTCGAAACTTGTTGACTATACGAAGAGATATGGCAAGAAGAGCGTCATCAAAAGACTCGGCTTTCTCCTTGAAACATATTCTCTTGGCGATGAAGAGACCTCGCAAAATTTGAAGCAGGAACTAACCAGCAGTTATACGCTTCTTGACCCATCATTTCCGGTCTCCGGCAAATACAAGAGTGCATGGAGAGTAAGAGCCAATATCGAGCCGGAAGAATTAATAGAAATAACGAAGACTTAAAATGATCCCACAGGCAGAGATTTCCAAATTAGCCTTCCGCGAGGGCATGAGTGACAAGGTCATCGAGAAAGATTACGTCATCACCTGGATTCTCTTGGCTTTGGCGGATTCAGGCCTCAAAAATTCTTTGGCCTTCAAAGGCGGCACCGCGCTCAAGAAAATTTACTTTCCCGATTATCGATATTCTGAGGACCTCGATTTCACGCTCACGAAGCAGCTCTCAAATGATCAGCTGCTCCAGATGCTAAACGAAGTTCTGGCCGGATTGGCCAAAGAACGAGGATTTCAGTTTGTGGTGCCAGAAGAGAAGATTGAGAAGAGGGCTGATAGTTTAACCGCTTACATCAATTTTGTTGGTCCACTACAAGCTAGGCTGGAGTCGCGAAATATCAAAGTCGATTTCACTCTCTCGGAGAAACTGATCTTCCTAATCGCATCCAAAGAGATCCATTCACCATACAGCGACGTCGTTGCTCGAACGCTTCTCACATACACCCTTGAAGAAATCCTGATCGAAAAGCTCTGCGCCATTATCGGCAGGACCGAACCGCGTGATATTTACGATGTGAATTATCTGTTTGGAATAAATGAGATTGATTTTCACAGGATTCCAGATGCGTTCCGGGAGAAGGCGGAGTTCAAGAATATTGACCCGGGCAGGCTAAAGGAGAGCCTGAATGAAAAGAAGGACAAATATGCACGGATGTGGGAAGGCCGCCTAAAGCATCAGGTCAAAGAACTGCCGCATTTAGAAGAAACAATCAGGAGTTTAAACCGTGATTTCAGAAAGTATGATTTATTTTAGAATTCCTGAATTTGCCATGAAAGGCTATAAAATATTGAACATTAATCGCTAAGAAATATTGAATCTGGACAATAACTACTGAAAATATTGAACACTGACTTCCAAAAATATTGAGGATAAAAAACCATGACAAATAAAAAGAAATCAACAATTACATTCTCTTTACCTGTCAAAACCATCAAGTGGATTGACAAATTGGTAAAGATGGAGAATAAAACCAGGGAGCAGATTTTCGAAGATATGCTGGATCTTTACACAATGGAAGTAGTTAATCGAAAAATTCACGAGGTTCGAGCTGAGGAAATATCGGGAAAGGATTGCAGCGATCTTTCTGATGAAGAAATTGATGAAATACTCAGTGGAAAGAACTAATACTTTTTTGTACTGATCAGTACATTTTTGTATGAGTTGGACTTATCTCAAAAGAGCGTGAACACGCCGTTTTTGAGGTAATATGGGCGACTCTGATCTAACAGCTTATTAGTAGAGTATTACTAATTTCTAGGCAGATACCTGAAAAATGGCTCGAACGAACCATAAAGCAGGTAACAATTTGATAAATAGCAGATTAGTGAGATAATATAGCCGCCATGAAAGACGATGAAGATACTATTAACGAAGAAGAACTGCTGGAGATCCTGGACGAGCAGAATGATCCCGAGCTTCAAAAGGCTCTAGCTCAAAGCGAGAGAGAATTTGAGCGGGGCGAGGTCGGGACAAAAGAAGAGCTGTTTGCAATTCTAAGGCAGAAATAACTGAATTCTGATCGGTATTGATACATTTTTAGATGGATCTGTCTATTTTTATGCTGGTATCCTTTTGGGTGCCGGATAGGCTTTCATTGGCTTTCTTCGCAAGATTTCCTAATTGCTGTAAGATAGAGGCATCCTTGCTGTTCAGATAACGTCCAAACAGCTCGACCAAATGGGTTGTTATTGGCAAGTTACTCAATCATTGTTAAACTTGATCTCATACGATGAATATTTATGACCTAATTATCAACTTTAAATATATAGCCATTTTTATAGGCTCATTTATTGAGGGACCGACTGTTGGTTTGATAGTCGGCTTTTTGGCTCGTGTCCACTACATTCATTTGACCATTGGTTATCTTGCCCATGTTTCCGGTGATTGGCTGGCTGACATGATGTATTATACAATTGGTTACTTTGGCGGCGCTGCCATTGTTCCTAAGATGGCTAAAATTTTCAAGTTCTCAGTTCAAGAAGTTGAAGGGCTTGAGGAATCATTCAAAACTCACAGTAAAAAACTGATTATGGTTGGAAAAATTACTCACGTGATCGGTTTTCCCATATTGATTGCTGCCGGAGTTATCAGATATAGTTGGCGTGACTTTCTATTTTTAGACTTGGTTGCCACCTTTATTAAAGGCGCTATCTTAGTCTTTATAGGTTTCTATTTTGGCGGTTTATGGGAGAAGGTAAACAATGTTTTACTTGTTGCGGGGGGGATCGGACTTCTGATTATAATCACTCAGGTAAGCTTTATTCTTATTAGGAGGTTTCTTAAAATCAAGAATGGTGATATTATGCTAGATAGTAAAGAAGAAGAGAGGTGGAGAAAAAAATGGAGAAAAAAATGAGAATACTGCTTGCCAATGAAACGTACTCGCCATGGCTGAATGGCTGTGCGACTTTTACGCAAAGATTGGCACAAAATCTGGCGAAAAAAGGGCATATAGTGGGAGTCATTGCCCCAGCAGTAAAGTTTGATGATCATTACGAGATTGACGACTGCGGAGTTACTATTTTTCGGCTTAGATCTCTCCCCACCCCAAAGATGATCCATCCGAATTTTCGGGTTATTACCAAACCGGATATCAATCCGGCAGTCAAAAAAATTGTGGGGGATTTCAACCCTGATATTATCCATATCCAAAACCACTTTTCTGTTGGAAAGGCCTGTGTCAAAGCCGCGAAGAAAGCCGGTATTCCAATAGTTGGCACAAACCACTTTATGCCGGAAAATCTAACCCAATTTGTCCCCGGCTTTATCGGTGACACTATGATGAAGGTGATGTGGAAAGATTTCTTAAAGGTCTATAATAAGCTTGACTATGTCACTGCTCCTTCCAAGGCAGCGGTTCAGATGCTCTATAATGTTGGTTATAAAAAAGAAGCAGCAGTGATATCAAACGGCATAGAGTTTGATAAATTCAAAAAAAGGCCGGTTAGTGAAAAGCTGTTGAAAAAATATAATCTGAAAAAAGATGTCGCCACCTTTATTTCAGTCGGCCGCATTGAAAAAGACAAAAATCTGGATCTGGTGCTCGAAGCTTTTGCAAAATTTTTAAAGAAAGAGAAGGGCCAGCTGATACTCGTTGGTAATGGCAAGTTTGAAAGAGAGTTTAAACGTTTAGCTCGGCTTCTTAAAATTAAAAATGAAGTTGTCTTTACCGGTAAAATAAGCGACGAGGAACTTTGGGAGATTTATTCATTAGCCGATGTGTACATCGGCGCCGGAACTGCAGAGCTGCAGGGTATTGCTGTCATGGAGGGTATGGCTAGCGGACTGCCGGTACTAGCCGTCAATGCCGTGGCGCTGCCAGAACTTGTTGAACACGGTGTGAATGGCTATCTTTTTGAACTAGAGGTCAAAGATTTAACCGAAAAGATGTTGAAAATTGTTGAAGACAGGGAAAAGCTGAAGGAGATGGCGGCTCACAGTTTGAAAATTATTTCCAGACATGACAAAAATGTGACTATAAAACAGTTTGAAGAGCTTTATGAGAAGGTGATAGCCGAGAAGAGAGCAAAGGCGCCGGTTCAAGTCTAGTATATAGTTTCTTTGAATGACGAAATACATTCTTTCTGCGTCATTCTGGCTTGGCCAGAATCAAAGGTTGGCTGGATTCCCGCCTTTGCGGGAATGACAGAAAGAGGCTATTTCGTAATTCAAGGTATTTTGTAGAAAATTCTACATTGCGTTCAGTTCAGCCAAAGTATATTCTTTGGCTATGGCTATATTTATCGGCACATCGGGATTTTCTTATCATCATTGGACGGAGAAGTTTTATCCGAAGGTCGTCAAGCAATCGGATTGGCTTGCCTATTATGCTGAACATTTTAATACGGTTGAGATCAACTCTTCCTTTTATCGTTTGCCGAACGAAAAGGTATTTTCGTCTTGGTATGATAAAACGCCGGGTGATTTTAGCTTTTCGGTCAAGGGCAGCCGCTACATTACTCATACCAAAAGACTGCTTGTCGAGAAGGATTCGGTGAATCTATTTATGGAAAGAGCAGAGAGCTTAGGAAGCAAGTTAAAGGTTGTTTTGTGGCAGTTTCCGCCGGGATTTAAGGTGAATCCCAAACGATTAGAAAGGTTTTTGAAGCTGCTTAAGATATATAAATGTCGGTTTGCCTTTGAATTTCGCCATGAAAGCTGGCTTGGCGAACCGATTTACAAAATTTTAAGAGCGTATAATGCGGCCCTGGCAATTGCCGATTCGCCTCATTTCCCAAAAACAGAAATTCAGACGGCAGATTTTTCATACATCAGATTTCACGGGGGGAAATATCTTTATTCATCAAAATATTCGCCTGGGGAGATGAAAGATTGGTCGAAGAAAATTGAAAAGTTATCGAAAAAGGGTAATGTCTTTGCCTATTTTAACAATGACGCCAATGCCTTTGCGGTGAAGAATGCTTTGGAGATGAAAGAAAATTTTCAGAAATAAATAATTTGTCACCCTGAGCGAAGCGATCCAACACTTCCAACATCTCTCACTTTTCTTTACAATTCAACTATGAGCAAATCAGGGAAAGTTTACAAAAATGTCTCTCAAATTCCCAGGGGCAAGGTAATGACATATGGCCAAATCGGGAAAATTGCCGGTATTCATCCTCGGCAAGTAGGCCGGATTTTGCATAAAAATCCTGATCCGGGGAGTATTCCCTGCCACAGGGTTGTGAATTCTAAGGGTGAAGTGGCGGCCGGCTATGCTTTTGGCGGGGCAAAGGAACAGAGTAAAAAATTAACTCGAGAAGGCGTTGAGTTTTTGAAAGGAAGAGTGAACCTTGAAAAATGCCTTTGCAAAAGAACTCATTGACTCTTTTCGGAAAAAATATTAAAATATGATAGAACTTAAAAGAAGAGCTCGCGTTTCCATAGGATTTTCCAACGGTACCCGAGGATTTTCGAAAAGGGTTCCGTTTTATTGTTTAAAAAGAGTCCCGACGCTTGTGGTCGGGATCACGGAGTGAGAAAAAGTGGAAGAGAAGAACAAACTCTATGTAGGCAATCTGCCTTATTCGGTTACCGATGATGCTTTGGCTGAACTTTTTGCCGGTTTTGGCGAAGTGACTGAAGCAAAGGTTATCTCAGATAAGTTCTCCGGCCGATCAAAGGGCTTTGGTTTTGTAACCATGGCCGACGAGAAAATGGCCGAGAAAGCTATTGCTGAGATGAACGGCAAGGAAGTGGACGGACGATCTATCGTTGTCAACGTGTCCAGGCCGAAAGAGCCCAGACCGAACAGATACTAAACTATCAAAGTTGGGTATAAACAAGAAACGCCAAAAGCGTTTTTTGTTTTTTATATTTGTTTTTTGGGGTTGTTTCAAACTTTAAAGATATATATAATTGTTTTCAGATAAGGAAAACCCGTCATGAGCAAATGGAAAAAGAAAGTGACTTTAGTGGAAGTGGCAATAGCCATAACTCTTACTACAGTGTTCATCGCGTCTGTTGCTTGGCTTGTTTTGAAGAAAAACCATGCACCACAAAAACTTACTCCTCCTAATATAATCATCAAGGCAAAATAATGGGCAAGAATAAAAAAACGCATTCAATTATGAGCCAAGAAGACGGCTTCACTTTGATAGAGCTTGTGGTAGTTATGGCGATTATTGCCGTTCTTGCGACTCTGGTAGTCGGTGCCATAAAAGTGGCTAGAGATATTCAGACCGATACCCAGCGCAGGTCAGATGTGAAAAATATCCGTGCCGGTTTTGAGGCCTGGTATGCGCATAATAAATCTTATCCAGATACCTCCATTTCTCCATGGAATGGCACGGGATGGGTCATTTTTTCTGATGCGGAACCTGCTTTAGAGGTCAAACCCGCGTCATCAGCTGATTGTGGCGGCGGCGGCTGGGTCTATTATGACGGGCGGGAACATTCATTTACAATAAGAGATGCTCAAGGTCACAGCAAAACAGGTATAGGATATTATATGGTGATCCCTTATGATGCAAGCGATGCAAACTGTAATACGCTGCTTCCTATTGATGACTGGGTGATTGGCCCTTAAATCCTCACTTTTTTAAAGTTTATTTTTTTCTTCTTTATGTAAGGTATGAAAATCTCGTTTTTTGCTTTGCATAGACTCGGTCATTTGCTATAATTCTTATAGTAAATCAGAGGGGGTCAAATTTACTATAAATACAATCTAAACCCAAGTAAGAAATGGATCCGGTAGAGTTGTGGCATCATATAAGATTTCACACCACTTTTAGCTTGCATATGTTTCTGCATAAGCTGAAGTGGTACAGAAAATGGCATGGTTTCAAGTGGCACCAGCATATTCATGCGACGGTTTTGGGCGCCTATATTTTTGTTATCGCTATGGCATCTTTCGGATCGTTTTTTGCTGTAACTCACCCTTCAAGCGCTCTGGCCAGTTCTCTCGCCAACTGGGATTTAAACACGGCATCTGAATATACTTATGATAGTTCAAAAATAGATTTCACAGGAGGCGTTGCCGAACTAACAGATCATAGGGTAAACACCAATACTTTAACTGCGATTTATTTTCAGAGTGCCACCAACGGCTATGCATTAGGGAGTAATGGCACCATCCTTCACACATCAGACGGCACCACTTGGTCTGCTCAAGCTTCCGGTACAACCCAAAGTATTTATGGTGTCTATTTCACCAGCGCCACCAACGGTTATGCAGTAGGAGGTAATGGCACCATCCTACACACATCAGACGGCACCACTTGGTCGCCCCAGACTTCCGGTACAACCAGATGGCTTGCTGGAGTTTTTTTCACCAGCGCCACCAACGGATATGCGACGGGAGACGCCGGCACCATCCTCCATACGTCAGATGGCACCACCTGGTCGCCCCAGACTTCGGGTACAACCCAATGGCTTTGGCGCACCTATTTCACCAGCGCTACCAATGGCTATGCGGTAGGAGGCAATGGTACCATCCTCCATACGTCAGATGGCACCACCTGGTCGCCCCAGACTTCGGGTACAACCCAAGGCCTTGAAGGCATCTCTTTCACTAGTGCCACCAATGGTTACGTGCTAGGCAACAGCGGTACAATTCTCCACACATCAGACGGCACCACTTGGTCTGCTCAAGCTTCGGGTATAACCCAGTCTCTCTGGGATATCTCTTTCACCAGCGCTACCAACGGCTATGTGGTAGGAAACAGCGGTGCTATTTTCCACACATCAGACGGCACCACTTGGTCTGCTCAAAATTCTGGTACAACTTTAAATCGTTATGCTACTTACTTTACAAGTGCCACCAACGGCTATGTGGTAGGTACAAGCGGTACCATAGTTCATACTACAGATGGTACAAACTGGTCTTCAAATGCTCCGGTTATTGACAACCCTACGGTTACAGCCAATATCAGTCATAAATATAATGTCATCACCGGTTTTACTGAGGCCCGGGGTAGCGGATCAACCGGTAATATCCAATATGAAATATCAAATGACAACGGTATCACGTGGTACTGGTGGAACGGCTCTGCCTGGACGGCTGCTAACGGAACTTATACGCAGTCAAACCCAGCTTCAACCATCAATAGCTACATTTCTTCATTTACTGGAACATTTGGGGCCGGCACTCATGATTTCAAATGGAAAGCATTTCTGAACTCAGACGGCAATCAGGAAACCAAGCTGGATAATGTCAGTGTCACCATCGAAGATACTCTGCCTCCGAATAATGTGGCTTCTGTAAACGGTTTCTCTCAGCAAGGCGGTGCGTCTATAAACTCCGGGGATTGGCACAATAATCCCAACCCTTATTTCACCTGGCCGCAGCCAAGCGATAATGCGGATACGGCAAATGGAGAAACTGCTTCAGGGGTTTGGGGGTATAGTTATTGTTTCTCAACAAATATTGGCTGTTCAACGGGCGGAGGAATACCGGCTGGCAACGAGCACTTTCAGCCGAGTGATGCCGGCATAACCCTGGTAAACGACCAAACCTATTATTTAAGGCTGGCCACATGGGATAATGACGGTAATGTTTCATCCACAAGCACTCTTTTTACTTATAAATTTGATAATGTGGCGCCTACTACCATTTCCTCGATAGACAGAAACCCTGTCGGTTGGACCAGTACAAATAGTTTCAGTTTTACCTGGTCAGTATCGGCGGATGCGGACTCCGGGTTGAAAGGATATGAATACAAAAGGCAGACAGACGCTAGTTGGACATTTACGGCGAGCGCTTCTGCGAGCGCTATCCAGGCCTACCAAAACGGCACTAATGTTTTCATGGTGAAGGCGCTTGATAATGCCGGCAATGAGTCCTCTGTGACCCAGATTAACTATTACTACGCCCAGAATGCGCCTACTGCGCCTCAAAACCTGCAGGTTACGCCTAATACAAGCACTTTAAACAGTTTCACCTTCAACTGGCAGCTTCCGACAGGTTTTGCCGCGGGCCAGATAAGCGGCTACCGCTGGAGCGTCAATGCCTTGCCTTCGGCGTCCAACACTACCTTTATCGCCGATACCACGACCGGCGCTATTCCTGCTGCGACCCAGCAAGGACTCAATACTTTCTACGTGGTGGCGGTTGATGTTTTAAACAATGTCAACTATGCCAACTATACTTCTATTCAGTTTGAGGCAGATACTACGGCACCGGGCGTGCCTCTGAATTTGCTTATTTCCGATATCTCAAACAGAAACTCTACGCCGCCGAACTGGGCTCTGGCCATCTCTTGGAATACTCCGTCAACCGGAAGCGTCGATCACTATATTATCCAGCGCTCGCTGGACCAGGTGACATGGACGCAGGCGGGCACGGCCGTTTCCACCGACTTTGCAGAAGCGGAACTTGATAATGCCACAACCTACTATTACAGAGTTTTAGCCGTCGATAATGCGGCTGCCGAGTCGGTGCCTTCAGACGCCGTTTCAGGGAGACCTACAGGAAAATACACTGTTCATCCGGATATTCGTCCGCCGGACTTTACAGTGACAGCAACATCGGCAACTATCACCTGGTCTACCGACAGGGCTTCAAGCTCCTTCATTCAATACGGCAAAACCACCGGTTATGGGTCATCAAACGGCTCTCCTGACAGCGTTACTACCCACACCGTGACGATTTCCGGCCTTGATCCGGGCACGGAATACCATTTCAGGCAGCAGTCCTACGACGATGCCCGCGACTACGACATTTCTACGGCGGTCGGCCCCGATATGATTTTGAAAACCTTGCCGGCTCCCGGCATTTCGGACGTAAAAATAACAGATATAGGACTCACAAACGCTACGGTTTCCTGGCAGACGACCTCGAGCGCCACCTCCACGCTTAAGTATGGTAAAAACACCGGTTACGGTACGGAAATATCCGACACGTCAGGATCTGCGCTGACAACGCATACCATCCGACTGACCGGCCTTGACGACTCCTCGACTTATCATTTCAAAATATTTGGAACCGACACAGACGGCAATCAGATGCATTCAGACGATTACAGCTTTGATACCCTGACTTTTCCAAAAATAGATAACTTGATGGTCAACGAAATAAGCGGAAACACTGCTACTTTGAAAGTGACTTGGGATTCGAATGTACCTACTACTTCAACGGTTCAGTACTCTGATACAAACGGCCATCAAGGAGAAGTTTCGCAGATACTGCCTGTTTTGAAGCATGAGGTAGTTGTACCTAATGTGAAAGATAATATGGCGTATAGTTTGAGCGTAAAAGGCAGGGATGAATACGGCAATGAGGTTGCCCCTTTATCATATAAGATTAGAACCGACTATGATACAACCCCGCCCGCTATTTCGGCGATTACATCAGAAACTTCTATTAGCGGTTTTGGCTCCGATGCCAAAGCGCAAATAGTTGTCTCCTGGAATACTGATGAGCCGGCTACTTCACAGGTAGAGTATTCGAAAGGCGTGTCCGGCGACACATACTCCATGGCTACGGGTATGGACTCAAGCTTAAGTCTTTCTCATGTGGTAGTGATCAGCGATTTAGATCCGTCCAGTTCATATTACTTCCGAGTGGTTTCGCAGGATGCATCTAAAAATCAAGCTAAATCTGATGCAAACTCTGTTCTGACTGAACAAGCCCAATCTTCAGTCTTTGATCTGGTGCTCAAATCTTTTGAATCGACTCTTGGCTGGATGTTTGGAGGAAGCAGCAGATAATTTTCAATGAATAATTACTAATAAAATTAATGAATAAATTTCAAAAATGAAAAGAGTGAGAAAAAACGCAAAAAAAATTCTGCGGATTAACAAAACTTACCCGAAGCTTTACAGGGGTGTGCAGTATGGAGCGGCTGCTGTTGCCAGCATGGTTTTGTTATGGGTTTTGCTGCCCTTTATAATTCTGGGCGCCTTCTTTTTTCAGCAAAAGATTATTATTCCGATAACCGACTATATCACCCAAAAGCCAAAGGTTATCAAGGTCGGAGCTGATGGCAGAGTTGAAATCAACAATGATATCATTCCCAAAGCCGAAGTAACACTGAAAAAATGGGGCGATGAAGGGGTCATGAAAATCGGCTTGTCTAATCTTGGATCAGCCCAAAAAACTGATAAAAATGGGGTCACCAAATGGGATAGCGGCAACGAAAGCGCAAGCTTCTACAAAATCAACGATTCATCTGTCTCTGCCTCAGACAGCTGGGATACTATGCGTAGTCTTCACTTGGGATCTATCAGTCCCGATGAAGCGACTTCGCTCACCGACTACTGGCATCAGAACAAACCGGGCCCTATGATTGCCACTTATCATATGGACCGAAACGCCTACATTTTCTGGGGTTATAGAAATGCTGCCACTGATCTGGATAACTTAAGCAACTTGCCGGCGCCGATTTACCGTTTTAAAACTGCCGAGAGAAAAACCTGTCCGGTTATTTTAGCGACCCCAAATGTGATGATCAACTATATTTACCTGCCTAACCTTGATAAACATCCCGAATATTTGGAAACGGTTCAGTCGAGTATCATCGAGACTCTCAAAAAAGAGTATGGCCTCGATGTATTTAAGACCGAATCGGCTTTTATGTACCATGATGGCACTAAAATTAAACAGCTCGGAAGAATCGATCAGGAAGGCGACTACGTCGGCTATTATCTCTATCTTGACTCGCCTGTCGGCACCGATTTAGTCAATAATATGAATCTTGTGACAAAAACAAGAGATACAGTACTTTTCCCGATTGGGGGATTAAGAGAAATTAATCCTCACATTGATTACTCAGCAGCTGACACAATAAACCAAAATATTGCGGCAAGGTTTGGTGCCCATCTTAGTGGCAGCGGTCTGACCGACTTAGAAAAAGCCGGCTCAAACAAATTTCGCGCTATTCAGGAGGATACGAAATGGACTGAAGCCGCTAAAAGAATCGATGATAACTTTTCTAAGTTCGATAAAGGCGATCAGAAATTTGAGTTTGATGTGACCTGGAAGAAAAAGCCCCGCACAAATCAGGTTAACTTTAATATCGACACGAAGAACCTTGATTTCTTTTACCAGCCGGATTTGACACCTCAAGAAAGGGCTGAGGGCAAAATCCGCCCTGAAAATGTTATCGGTTCTTATGCGGTTTATAACAAAAGCAAAAAAGGCGATTACACAGCCATGGGAGGCAAAAACTATGCCACGGGTAAGGCCTTCCAAATCTATCGGCCTTTAGTTACGGACGCCCGCGGAAATAAAGTCTGGGGTGATCTGCATGTTGATACAGGCAAAGGCCTTTTGACTGTAACCGTACCTCAGGATTTTCTAGACAAGGCGGTTTATCCCGTCGTTGTGGATCCAACATTCGGTTATACCGTCAAGGGCTCATCATACGATTCGCTGGGAGCACTTGACAGGGGCAGTGAATTTACCTTCACAAACGTCTACGGTGCCGGTACCAGTATGTCCTATTGGCTAGATGATACAAAGTCCTCATCTTCTTCTTATGTTACAAGAGGTTCTCTTTATCGGCATAGTGACTCAGGGTTGGTCCTAAATGGCGTTACAAATACTGCTACTTTGACCGGATATACAGGAGACTATTTGATTACGGCAACCTTTCCAACTAGCCCTGATATTACTCCGCAAGATTATGTTCTGATGGTTTCTTCCGGCGGGTATTATTATAATGGCAGCACTTATTATCCTAGTTTACGTTATGATAGTGGCGCGGCTAGTCAGGGCCATACCCAGCCGGGTACTTATGCCGGGACACCCCCGAGTACGGCGTCCTTTAGCCATAACAACAATAAATACTCGGTTTATGTTACGTATACCCCAGATACCACACCGCCCACCAACCCTACTATGATTGACAGAAATCCGGTCGGCTGGAGCAGTGTCAACAGTTTTGATTTCACCTGGTCGGGAGCAACGGATTCACAGTCCGGTATCAAAGGTTACGAGTATAAAAGAGATACTGATGCAAGCTGGACCTTTACGACAGGCAACTCCGTGAGCGGTATCCAGGCCTACCAGAACGGCACCAATATTTTTGAGGTAAGAACGATCGACAATGCCGGAAACACGGCTAGCGGTTATACAAGCATTAACTATTACTATTCCCAGGCCGCGCCTTCGGCTCCCCAAAATCTGGCCGTTGTCCCCAATACCAACACCCAAAACAGCTTTAACTTCAGTTGGCAGCTGCCGGCCAGCTATAACACAGGGATTAGCGGTTACCGCTGGAGTGTCAATGTCACCCCATCGGCTACAAACAGCGTTTATACGACAGCGACTACAACGGGAGCCATCCCGGCCGCCACTCAACAAGGGTTAAACACTTTCTATGTTGTGGCTATCGATACGACAGGCAATGTCAACTATGCGAACTTTGCCTCTATCCAGTTCGATGCCGAGACTACGGCGCCGGGTGTACCGACGGCGCCGGTAATTTCCGATATTTCAAACCGCAACACATCGCCGCCGAAGTGGGCCCTGGCTCTTTCCTGGAATACGCCGGCAAGCGGCGGGACAGTCGATCACTACATTGTCCAGCGCTCTACCGATCAAAGTAATTGGGTGCAGGCAGGCACGGCATCCACCAGGGTATTTGTCGAATCCGGCCTCGACAATACAAAGTTGTATTATTATCGTATTATCGCAACCGACAATGCCGGAGCCCAATCGCCCGCTTCGGATGTCGTCTCCAAGCAGCCGATGGGGAAATATCCTACCCCGCCGGATATCCGTCCGCCGTCTGTGAAAGTTACAGCTACATCAGCGACTATTACATGGTCGACTGATAGGGCGTCAAGCTCATTTATTCAATACGGCCAAACCTTTGCTTATGGATCGTCCATGGGTTCTCCTGATAGCGTGGTGACCCACTCGGTGACTTTATCGGGCTTAAGTCCCGGTACGACTTATCATTTCAGGCAGCAGTCTTATGATGAATATCGCGATTATAGTGCCGACACGGCCGTATCCGGTGACTACACTTTTACCACTCAGCCGCCACCGGGCGTGACTAACGTGAAGATTTCCGACATCCGCCTGACCAGTGCTGTCATCACCTGGCAGAGCACCACAAGCACCACAACCGATCTGCATTACGGCAAAACGAATTCATATGGCCAGGAATATGCCGATCCATCGGGTTCAGCCGTGACAAATCATACGGTAAAACTTACCAATTTGAATGATTCGTCGACATATCATTTTAAAATATTCGGAACCGATACTGACGGCAACTCGCTAAGCTCCGATGATTATAGTTTTGCGACTCTGACTATGCCGAAAATTTCAAATCTAAAGTCAGACCAGGTCAAGGGCAATATCGCTACGCTTAAAATAACTTGGGATTCCAATGTACCGACCTCATCTACGGTTGATTATAGTGAACTGCCGAACGGCACAACTCTTGAAAATACCCAGTCAGATCTGGTTCTGCAACACGAGGTTATAGTAGCTCATCTCTCCGATGATACTGATTACGCCATTACCGCCATCGGCAGAGATGCTTACGGTAATGAAGGCGAGAATGCGAACATTAAAGTCAGAACCGACCCTGATACCACGCCGCCTGAGATATCTGAGATAACAACAGAGACATCGATCAGCGGTTTTGGCGCCGATGCCAAAGCACAGATGGTCGTTTCCTGGAATACAGATGAGCCATCGACGTCGCAAATTGAGTATGCTAAAGGCGTTTCCGGCGATAGTTACGGCCTTTCGTCTAAGGTCGATCATTCTCTTGTGACTTCCCACGTGGTGGTTGTCTCAGATCTTGACCCATCCAGCTCTTATTATTTCAGAGCCGTCTCCAGCGATAAGGCCGGCAATGTTGCCAACTCTAGTGAGAACTCAACTCTGACAGCGCAGGCGCAGTCTTCAATTTTCGATCTGATTCTTAAATCATTTTCATCTACGCTCGGTTGGCTTTTCGGGGGCTAGCTTCTTTGTCATTCCCGCACTTAATCAAGTTCAGCATAAACTCCGGCTGGAATCCAGCATGTCTAATAACTAATTTTTAATATCTAATCAAGTTCTATATGACCAATAAACTCTCAAATTTCAAATGGCAAATGTGTATGGTAAAATGAAAAAGGTTATGAAAAGAATGATTGTTAGGACAAAGACAGAGGTTTTATTGAGATCATTGAACTGGGCGAGGTTTCACACTACCTTTAGTATGCATATGTTTCTACATCGGGTGAAGTGGTACCGCAAGTGGCATGGTTTCAAATGGCATCAGCATGTTCATGTTGCCGTTTTGGGCGTCTATATTTTGGCGACTATGATTGGCTCTCTCGCCTCTCTTTTGCCGGGAAATTCGCTGGCGGCCAACCAGAGCTGGACGTTTAATACCCCCGGCGACTACTCTTACGATAATACAAAAATCACAGTCGGCAGCGGCTCGGCCCAGCTGAAAGGCCATACACCGGGGACAGACTGGATTGCAGACGAGGGAGGCGACCACTTCTATTACCGCAAATCCCTGACAATTTCGAACTCAGGCAGTGCTGAGACCGGCTATCAAGTACCGGTCAATATCAGTCTTTCGGGCAATAGTCCGAGGCTTGATGATACCTGCAAAGATTTGAGATTTACTTCCAGTGATGGGCACACCGCTTTGCCATATTGGGTGGAATCATGTAGCGCTACGGCCGTCAAAGCGTGGGTTAAGACGGATATCGCGGCCTCTCCCACGAACACAACTATTTACATGTATTATGGCAACAACTTAGCTGCTCTTCCGGCAGCTAATCCGGCTAATATTTTTGTCAAAGAAATTAATAACGGCAGTCCGGGCAGCGGTGCTCAAGCTGCGGCAACGGTTTCCGGCGGAGTTGTCCAAAACAACATCCAGATCGTAAACGGAGGAACCGGTTATACATCTGCGCCCACCATTACATTTTCAGGACCGGGCACAGGGGCTGCCGCCACTGCTGCAGTTACCGGCGGGACGGTGACAGGCATCACAGTTACAAACGGAGGAACCGGTTATACATCTGCGCCGTCGGTCTTTATTAACGGAACGCTTGCGGGCGCCTGGGATCTGACAAACAACGTAAATGATCAGTCTGGCTACAGCGATAATGGCGCGGCAATCGGAACAGCCATAACTGGCACAAATAGGTATGGACAAACAAACAGCGCCAGAGCTTTTAACGGGTCGGGCGAGTATGTGGCTGTGTCAGATGCCGGCCAGCTGCATTTCGGCCAAGGAGCATACTCTTATGGAATGTGGGTCAAGCTTGACGCGGAAACAGGTGATTGGCAGTATTTTTTGACAAAATATGGCGGAGGTGATGATACCGGTATACATCTCTCCTATGATAATAGCTTGGGTAGCTTTTGGGTTATGGAGCATGCCGGACAAGGAGATGGCAACGGCTATAACTTTGATCAATATTCTGGAATGAATACACTTAGTGCTGACAGTGCCTGGCACTATATTGTTTATGAACGGGATGGCACAGGCAATAGCAGTATCTACTTCGATGGATCTTTAGTAAATTCTGCTCATAATCTTACTCCATCCAGCCAGGTTTATGACCTTACAAATTCCAATCATTTGAGCGGAGCGGCCTATACGGGGAATATGATATTTGGCGGAGCTTACTCTAATCCAAATTGGTTGGGATCATCCTATGGCGCTTGGGGTCCGAACCAGCATTGGCTAAAGGGAGATATGAGCGATGTTAGGATCTATCAGGGAGATCTAAGCGCCCAAACAATTTGTACTCTTTATGGCGGAACATACACTACTTCTTGCAGTGGCGGCGGCGCGGCAGTTTCAGATAAAGGTTACATAACAGCTAGTTATCCCGGAATTGAACTTGTAGAAGAATATTCCCCAAACATCACAAACCCCGTAACGGTGACAGACCTGGATACTGCGAGCCAATGTGAAGGTTTCTATGACAACAACTATCCCACCATTCAAAACCAGGCGAGCGGAAACGGGCTCAGCGAAAGCTATATCTCGGCTATGAGTATTACTACCGGTGGAAACGGGGGAAGCGTGCGGTTTCAAATTTCTCCGGATAACGGGATAACCTGGTATATATGGAACGGCTCAGCTTGGGTTACAGCCGCCACACCCGATACTTACGATCCCGGGGGATCAAATACAAATACTTCGAGCGATGTAACGGCCAATATTGCTTCTTTTCGTCCGGGCGGGTCTAATCCCAGAAACTTCCGCTGGCGGGCATTTCTGGTGTCTGGCGGCGCTGCTCTGGTAACTATTACAAACGTCTCAGTCACTTATGTTACAGATACCGGCGCGCCCAATAATCCCGGTATAAGCGGGGTGACGGCGTATCAGTCGGATGGCGGAGCAGTCTGGACCTATGATCCGACTCAGCTTTGGCATAACTATAGCGCTCCTAAGTTTGTCTGGACACCGCCAAGCGATCCGATCAAAATCGGGGAAACGGAAGCTTCCGGAGTGTGGGAATATTACGCCAAACTGACCACGGATCAAAATTACATCCCGACATCAGTTGATGCCACT
This sequence comes from bacterium, assembly GCA_021787535.1. Lineage (GTDB taxonomy): Bacteria > Patescibacteriota > CPR2 > UBA1875 > JAJYID01 > JAJYID01. The sequence goes on along the minus strand of JAJYLR010000005.1, from coordinate 17,163 downwards.
GTGAACAATTACCTGGTTGCCCCAACGTTAACTGACGGTCAAACATATTATCTTCGCATTTCGGCCGTGGATAATGCTCAGAATGTGGCGGCACCGGTTACTCTCCTAACTTACAAATATGACTCAAGCGCTCCTCCCGCCCCGGCCAGCTTGTATGCCAACACGCTCCAGCCGTCAGCCGGACCTTTCAGTTTCAACTGGTCGGCAGTGACGGATAGCGGCACAGCAGGGCAGAGAAGCGAACTTGACCATTACGAATACAAAAAAGGTTCTGTCTCGGGCTGGGTATCCACAACAGCCACTTCTGTCAGCGGCCTCTACGGCGACACCGATGGAGCCAATGTCTTCCAGGTAAGGGCGATAGATAAGGCCGGCAATATCTCAACTACAAATCAGGTGACTTACCAGTACATCCTGGATGCTCCGAGCGAACCTCAAAACGTAAGCGTCGACAATCAGGAGAAAACTGTAAACAGCTTTACCTTCACCTGGACGGCGCCGTCTTTTGTACATAGCGGCAATACGATCGCTGGTTATCGCTACTCCGTCAATAATCTTCCGAACGCAAACAACACGGCTGATCTCGGCAATGTCCTGACCACAGGCGCCATTCATGCCGCTACCCAGCAAGGAACAAACAGATTCTATGTTGTGGCTTATGATAACAATAATCCGAGCAGAATCAACTATGCAAACTACGGCTGGATTGACTTCAACGTGACGACTGCAGCGCCTAACGCTCCCCAGATGGTGACCATTTCCGATGTTTCCGACCGCAAAAAGCCGGATTATGCCCTGGCTCTGGGGTGGAAAGCGCCGGACAACTATAATGCAAACACCTTCGGCCATTACATCATCCGAGAAACAACGGTAGCCGGCTTAAGCGATGCTCAGTGGCAGGCACTGGCGCCGGTTGGAACGGCTTCAACGCCGGCATATGCCGAGGCCAGCTTAACCAAAGATACTGCTTACTACTACAGAATTTCTGCCATTGACAATGCCGGAGCCGAGTCTTCTCTTTCAAGCGTGGTTTCTCTTGCCCCGACAGGCAAATATATTACTCCGCCAACTATGGTAAGCGGACCGAATGTAACGGCTACAGCCACCTCGGCAACCATTACCTGGTCAACGGACAGAAGTTCTTACTCTATGGTGGAGTATAGTAAAGATACGGGTTACGGCATGCAAAACAGCTCGCTTCAGACGGTCACTTCTCATTCTGTCACTCTTTATGGCCTGGATCCGGGTACGATCTATCATTACCGCGTCCAATCTCTTGATTCTGCCGATCTCAAAGATTACGACGGCAATTCTGCGTTCTCATCTGACAAAACCTTTTCTACCCAACCGGCCCCCGGAGTTAGTGACGTTAAAATTTCAGATATTACTCTCTCAAGTGCTATCGTGACTTGGAAGACTACATCTAGTGCTACCTCAACCATCAGATACGGCAAAACCAACTCTTACGGCTCAGAACTCTCGGATTCATCCGGTTCGTCTGTCACCACTCATACGGTTAAACTTTCCAATCTTCAAGATTCCTCAACCTATCATTTCAAGATATTCGGCACTGATACTGACGGTAATATTATGCAGTCAGATGATTACAACTTTGATACTCTCACTTTCCCAAAGATCTCAAATATCAAATATCAGCAGCTTAACGGCAATAACGCGGGCTTAAAAGTAACATGGGATTCCAATGTTCCCACCACTTCCACGGTTCTCTACAATGGTCCGGGCGGTTCTCAGGAAGTTTCAAAGGCGGATTTAGTATTGCAGCACGAAATCATTACTCCTCATCTGGCTGACAACTCAGATTACACCATTTCCGTCAGTGGCAGAGACGCATACGGCAACAGTGCCAACCCTGACTCTCAAAAATACAAAACCGCCTTCGATACCACTCCGCCGGTTATCTCGGACATTACTACCGAGACCTCAATCAGCGGATATGGTACAGAAGCCAAAGCCCAGTTGATTGTTTCCTGGAATACAGACGAGCCAGCCACTTCCCAGATAGAATACTCGAAAGGCGTCTCCGGCGATGTCTATGGTATGTCAACCAAAGAAGATCCGGTGCTTACTACGTCACACGTAGTTGTTGTCAGTGACCTTGACCCTTCAAGTTCCTATTACTTCCGGGTTGTTTCCAAGGATGCTTCCAAAAACGAAGCCAAGTCCGACGAAAACTCCGCTCTGACCGAACAAGCCCAGTCTTCAATCTTTGACCTGGTTTTAAGATCTTTTGAGTCAACTTTGGGCTGGCTTTTTGGAGGATAAGGATGAAAATGCCTAATAACCAATTTCTAATGACAAATAAAATTTTAAATGACAAATGTGAAAAGAGTAGGAGTTTAGTTTTGGAAAAGGTTGTGTAATCTTCAAAGTCAATTATAATTATTATAGTCGCATTGATTAGAGATGAAATAATGAAAAGCGAGGGTAAAAAATGGCATCCGGATCACATGCCACACTAGAAGTTAGAAAATTAAAAAAGAATTTTTTAGTCGGCAAAGAGGAAATACCGGTTCTTAAAGGAATTGATCTTAAAGTTGATTTTGGAGAATTTGTAGTGATTTTAGGGCCTTCCGGCTGTGGCAAAAGTACTCTTTTAAATACGATCTTAGGTCTTGAGGAACCGACTGAGGGCCAGGTTTTGGTTCGGGGAAAAGATGTTTACACTATGGATGAGGATGGCCGGGCAAACTTCAGGCGCCAAAAGTTTGGGGTTGTGTATCAGCAGCCGAACTGGATCAGATCTCTTAATGTAATAGAAAACGTAGCTTTTCCCTTAAATATTGCTGGAGTACACCATCATACTGCTATGAAAAGGGCGAAGGAGATCCTTTATCTTTTTAAGTTTGATAAGTACGAAAAATATTATCCCATGGAGCTTTCCGGCGGCCAGCAGCAGAAACTGTCAATGTGCCGGGCGCTGATCGCTAATCCTTGGATTGTTCTAGCTGATGAACCAACCGGCAATCTCGATACGATTACCGCTGAAGATCTGATGTATGATCTTAAGGTCTTAAACAGCGAGTCGAGGCGAACCATTATTATGGTTACTCATAATACCGATTATGAACGTTATGCCACGAAGCTTATCTACATGGAAGACGGTCTGATTAAAAAAATTGAACAGAGAGAAAAACCGGTTATAAGCCAAGAGGAAGAAGAACAGGTTATAGACCTTGCTGAGGAGGGACTGGCGAAATGAAATATCGTTTTATCATAAAGCTTGCTTTCAAAAACCTGAGAAGATATAAGCTAAGGACTTTTCTTACGGCCGGCGGTGTAGCAATAAGCATTGGCTTTATCACCTTTCTTACATCACTTGGCTACGGGCTACAGAAAGTCTCGACCGATCAGATAGCAAATATGCAGGCCTTGCAAATCTTAGATGTTGACACGGGAAAGTCTAAGATTGTTAGTATCAATAACGATACAATCAATAAATTTTCTAATCTTCTTGGTGTGGAAAAAGTTTACCCGGTTGTGAATGTCGCCGGCAACCTTGGACTGCAAGGTTCAAAGGTTGATGGCATCGTTTATGGCAAAAGCCAAGATGTTTTGAACATCGAAAAGCCAAAAATTCTTGCCGGCAAGACCCTTTCTTCTGATAATGCAGATGAAATTTTGGTTAATGAAACAGCTGTCAAGAAGCTGGGTATTACAAACTATGGCGACAGTCTCGGGCATGACCTTGATCTCAAAATGGTACTTCGGCCGGAATTGTTAGGAAGCAGCCAAGGCATTACCAAAACTATAGAAAAAAAATATAGGATAGTCGGGGTAATGCAAGAAGGCAGCTCGCCGTATGTCTATCTTCCTCTCGAAAATCTGAAGGCGCTTGGGATAGTGAACTACAGTGGAGCAAAGGTTAAGGTGACTAGCCAGAATAACGTTGATAAGATTAAACTTTTGATAGAACATATGGGTTTTAAAGTCAGTTCGGTCAAAGATACCGTTGATCAAGTAAATCAGTTTTTCAGCGTTTTTAGGATCGTTCTAACTGGTTTCGGTTTGATCGCCGTTATAGTGTCATGTATCGGCATGTTCAATACGCTGACTATCTCGTTAATCGAAAAAACCAGGGAGATAGGTATTATGAAGTCCTTGGGAACTACCAAAAAAGATATCAGAAAAATATTCATTACCGAAGCGCTTCTCATCGGAGTAATCGGCGGTATTGTAGGAATGATCTTAAGCTTCCTTCTCGCGGAATTTCTAAATGCCAGTATCTTTGCACTGGCTAAATCCACCGGCAATACTCCGGTTCAGTTATTCGTTTTCCCGATCCAGCTTATTATCGTCGCATTTTTATTATCAATACTTATTAGCTTCTTAACCGGCGCTTATCCCTCGAGGCGCGCTTCTAAAATCAGCGCCCTAAACGCCCTTAGATACGAATAGCAAAAGAAATTAGAACTCTTCTTTTATTGGTTAATGTTGGAAAAATAATGATTGTGATATAATTTTTTATGATGTTTCAAATCAGCAAGTGTAAGCGCGAGAATAAACAAAAACTGAGCAATCCTAGCAACTTGCGGGTTTTAAATTTACTTAGGTTTCATACAACCTTTTCTTTGCATATGTATCTTCATAAACTGGCCTGGTACCGGAAATGGCACAGCCGGCGTTTGAGTCGCCATTTTCACGCGGCTATTCTGACTTTTTATATCATAAGTATTATCTTTAGTTCTTTGAGTGTGTTTTCTTTCATGGCTCCCCAAAGAACGTTAGCTTCCACCAGTTATGAATGGGATTTAAATAATGCATCTAACTATGCTTATAACTCAAGTGAAATAACTATCAGCGGAGGGCTTGCATACCCTGCAGGGAACTATAATGCCTTACTCGCTAATATCAATGGTATTGACTGTACTGATGCAAATACTTGCTATATTGATGGTTATGATAGTTCTGGTACTGGTAAGATTTATAAAACCGCAGATGGAGGCGCCCACTGGACCCAGCAATATTCAGGGACAGCTTTATATAGTATTTATTTTTTAAATAACAGTACCGCTTATGCGGGCGGCAATAATATTATCCTTAAAACCACCGATGGCGGCAATACTTGGAATCCTACTAGTGCGGTAAGCGGATTCATATACTCTATGTATTGCAGGGATGCTAATATTTGTTTTGCTTCGGGAGAGAATAACTCATACAAAGGCGCTATTTTCCAAACGACGAATGGAGGTGCCAGCTGGACTGCTCAAAATTTTAATACAATATCGTTTATGGTTGAAATTGACTTTCCCGGCAACGGCAATATTGGTTATGTAGTTGGAGATGCTGGCACAATACTAAAAACCACCGATGGCGGCAATACTTGGAATACCCAAGTATCAGGGACAAGCAACGCTCTTTATGGTATTGCTTGTACGGATGCCAATACTTGTTATACTGATGGGGATGCCGGTACAATTTTACAAACTATCAATGGCGGAGCAAATTGGAATACGCAAACATCCGGGGCCTCCTATTGGCTGAATGATATTAAATTTATAAATAACAATACCGGTTTTGCTGTGGGACAATTCGGTACTATCCTAAAGACTACGAATGGTGGTGTTACATGGGTCGCTCAAAGCGTACCTATAACGCACAATTTATTTATGATTAGCTGTCCAAGTGCCAACGTCTGTTATACGGGGGGCTATCAAAATAATTTAAAAACAGTGAATGCTGGTTCGGACTGGGTAAACATATATTATTACCCTACATCGACAATCATTCCAAATGTAAGCCAAAACTATAGTACGCTCATGGGTTTTAAGGAAAACCTGGGTACTGGTTCCACTGGCACAATTTATTATCAAGTGTCAAATGATGACGGAGCTACTTGGTATTGGTATGACGGAACGGCTTGGACGGTTGCAGCCGACAATACATATTTAAATACTGCTTCTGTCATTAATCAAAATATCTCTTCATTTACGGGAAATTATGGCAGCGGTACGGGTAAATTTAAATGGAAAGCGATTTTTCACGGGTCTTCTGCCAGTGACAGCCAGAAACTTGCCAGTATCCAAGTTTCTATTAAAGGAAATCCTCCAAATCCTCCTCAATCGCTTGAGGTCTCAGATGTGTCGAATAGGGCAAAGGGAGTCTGGGCGGCAGCTTTAACATGGGATGCTCCGCAAGCCGGCGGAACCCAGGTAAGCTTTTATCAAATAGAACGTTCAGACAACGGAGGACCGTGGCATCAGGTTGGTGTAACCAGTGATGGTACACAGCAAGCTTATGCAGAAATAGTCGGCAGTTCAAATGTAAATTATTCTTACAGGGTGGAAGCGGTTGAACATGACACGATCGGCGGTCTCTATAATAATGTCTCTGATCCTTCTAATGTTGTTTCGATTACGCCGACCGGCAAATATACGAGCATGCCTTCTTTAGTAACTCCTCCTTCAGTGACAACATCGGCTACTACCGCAAACATAACATGGTCAACCGACAGAGTATCTTCATCTGCGGTTGATTACGGAACGGATACCAGTTATGGGTCAATTGCAGGTTCTCAGGATGCGGTTACATACCACTCTGTTTCTTTGAAAGGTCTGATTCCTGGCGCCTCTTATCACTATAAAATCCAATCTCTCGATCAGGAAAGAACATACAGCGATCAAGACTATTATGCAGGTGATTATGTTTTTACCACTCCTCTGTCAGCGGAAATTTCAAACTTAAAAATCAGCGATATCCATGCTGATAGCGCCCTTGTGTCCTGGCAGACTACGCAAGACATGGCTTCTATCGTCAATTATGGCAAAACAACTGAGTATGGTGCGACATTAGCGGCCGGAGGAGGCACCAGCCACTCTATTCGCCTAACCGGCCTTGATAACTCAAGCACCTATCATTTGAAAATCACCGGAAACGATTCAGCCGGCAATTTAGTCCAGTCTGACGATTATTCTTTTGAAACGCTTGCTTTTCCCAAAATTTCAAATCCTACATTCGAACAAGTGACAGATCAGCCATCTTCTGGTTTAAGGGTTTCCTGGGATACCAATGTTCCTGCTTCTTCCCAGATACAATACCAGGATGCAGCAGGCGTCGTGCAAACTGTTTCCGATTACCAGTTAATTACCCAACATGAGATGATACTCTCGGGCTTAAAAGACAAAACTAGTTATAGAGTGGTGGTTAGGGGAAGAGACGGGCTTGGCAACGAAGCCGTTCCGGTTAGCCAGGACGTTACTACCGTAGCTGACACAAGGCCGCCGGCAATCTCGCAAATCACAACGGAAAATTCATCTGAAGGATATGGAGTAAGTACTGAATCGCAGCTTATCGTTTCTTGGACTACCGATGAACCTGCCACTTCTCAAGTTGAATATGAGGAAGGCGGCAATGGCCGGAATTTAAATCTGGCAACCCAGGAAGATACGTCGCTTGTTACCTCGCATGCTGTCATTATTTCCCATTTGAAATCATCGACTCCTTATTACTTCAGGATTGTTACCAAAGATGCATCGCAAAATGAAGCAAAATCAGAAGTACGTTCAGCTCTGACCGGGCAGGCGCGGCCTTCGGTGCTGGATTTAATTTTAAAATCGGTATTTTCAAGCATAGGATGGCTTTTTGGCGGAGGAGTCAAATGAGCAAAAATCTTGACTTGATCTCAAAGGAATCAATGACAGACAATATGAACAGCCGGGAAATTTCCCCTTTACTTAAAATTAAAGGAGTAAAAAAAAGTTTTTTCTCGGGTGATAGAAAAAATGATATTTTAAAGGGCGTAAATTTAGAAATTTATCCCGGCGAGTTTGTAGTTATTATTGGCCCTTCCGGTTGCGGCAAAACAACGCTTTTAAATACGATACTTGGTCTTGAAAGGCCGGATGAAGGGCAAGTTCTAGTTGCCGGAACGGACGTGTATGGCATGAATGAAGACGAAAGAGCTGCTTTTCGCAGTGCAAACTTTGGGGTGGTTTACCAAGAGTCAAATTGGGTAAAGTCTCTCAATGTGTTAGAAAACATAGCATTGCCTTTAAGGATAGCTGGATTGAAAAGAAACAAAGCGCTGGATGCGGCTCGAAATATGCTTTATCTTTTTAGATTCGAACAATTTGCAAGAAAAAATCCGGCTGAACTTTCCGGCGGGGAGCAACAAAAGCTTGCTGTTGGCAGGGCCTTGGTTCCCGACCCCCTTATTATTATGGCTGACGAGCCGACGGGCAGCTTGGATTCAGTGACTGCTGAGGATCTTATGTATGACCTCCGGACACTAAATGTGGAAACCGGTAAAACAGCTATTATGGTTACCCATAATCCTGATTATGAAAGATACGCCAGCAAGTTTGTTCAAATGGAGGATGGGGTAGTTAAACAAGTTCGGGTTAGAGAAAATGTTTTGCGGCCCCAAGCGTTGAGAAAAAGCGGCAGAACAAGTTCTTTCTGGACAAGACAGCTTTTCTTAGCAGACCTTGCATTCAAAAATTTTAAAAAATACAAGGCCAGAACGTTACTGACTTCTGGTGGTGTGGCTTTAAGTATCGGTTTTATTTCTTTTCTAATTGCTCTTAGCTATGGTTTCCAAAAGCTGACAACAGAAGGAGTTCAGAAAATGTCCGCCCTACAGATTTTAAATGTCGATGTTGGAGGTTCAGAGAAAACCAGCATTGACCAGCCGACCTTGGACAAAATATCTAATATTTTTGGGGTGGAAAAGGTTTATCCTTTACTCAGTTTAGCCGGTGATTTTAGTTTCCATGGCAAAAAAATTACCGGGGCAATCTATGGCAGAAGTGGCGAAACGTTAAATGAAATCGAAAGGCCAAGCTTAACAGCAGGCAACTATTTTTCCGGCAAAAGCCGGGAAGTTCTGGTGAACACAGCAGCTTTGAAAGCGCTTGGCATAAATCAAGATAACGATGTGCTGAACCAGAACCTTAAAGTACAGGCTATTGTTCGTCCTGAGCTTTTGGAAAAAGGAGGGGAAAACTTTCAGTCAAAAAACGGTCAGTTTAAGATAGTTGGCATAACCAGTGAAGGTGATGCACCTTATATCTATATGCCCCTTACCAGCCTTGAAAAGATGGGAATTGTGAATTTTAGCGGTGCAGAAGTTAAAATTACTACCGTTAACAACCTTGATAGCATTAAATCTTTGATTGAACATATGGGATTTCAAGTCAGTTCTATCAAAGATACGATTGACCAGGCAAACCAATTCTTTAGCATTTTCCGAGTTATACTTATAGTCTTTGGGGCAATAGCAATTATCGTATCCTGTATAGGTATGTTCAACACCCTCACCATTTCTTTGGTTGAGAAGACTCGTGAGATCGGTTTATTAAAAACCATGGGCGCGACCCGCAGAGATATTAAAAGAATTTTTATTCTTGACACTCTTTTTATCGGTCTTATCGGAGGCATGACGGGTGTGGTCTTGAGTTATATCTTGGGTGAATTTTTTAACCTTAGCATTTATGCTTTGGCAAAGACAACAGGGAACAGCCCAATTCAAATTTTTGTTTTCCCTCCTCTGTTTCTGTTCGCTGTATTGGCTTTCTCTGTTTTTTTGAGCATTATTACGGGTATTTACCCGGCAAAGCGCGCTTCTAAAATCAGCGCCCTAAACGCCCTACGATATGAATAAGATATCTTTGAGATTTGATTTTTGAATTTTGATATTTCTTTCTGTATACTAGTTGACCTTGCCTCAGATGATAAAATGTAGGTATGCGAAGAGGCGTTGCTACATTTACGCTTGACTGGGGGAAGTGTCCGCCGTGGCTTTTTAGGCGGATGGTTTCGCTTGGCCACGAAATGACCCGAGTCTTGATCGCCGAATACGGACCGGACGAGTTTGTCAAACGTCTGGCCGACCCGGTTTGGTTCCAATCTTTGGGGACGGTTCTCGCTTTTGACTGGAACGCGAGCGGGCTGACCACGATATTAACAGCGGCGCTTAAAGAATCAATTCGCGGACAGGAGCGGGACTTAGGCGTCTTTATTTGCGGCGGAAAGGGCAAAACCTCACGTAAAACGCCGGATGAAATCACCGATTGGGGCCAGCGGCTATCATTACCCGGCGAGAAAACTGATAACTTAGTTTATAACTCCAAGATGAGTGCCAAGGTCGACAGTTCCTTAATTCAAGACGGCTACCAGATCTACCATCATTCATTCATTTTTTCGCGCAACGGCGCTTGGGCGGTGGTGCAACAAGGGATGAATGCAAAAGACCAGACGGCACGCCGCTATCATTGGTTTTCGGATGACATCAAAGATTTAATTGTCGAACCGCACAAGGGGATCGCTTCTCAAAGAATTAGCACACTAAATAACACTCTGAATATGTCCTCGAAGAAATCAGACAAAAACCGCCAGATATCAACCGAACTGGTGAACTCTAACTACAAGACGATAATGAAAGACATTGAAATCATTCGCCGCCATTCATCAGATTTATCACGTATGACCAGCTATCGCCCCTCCTCTGTCATTCCCGCTCACCACAATGTCATTCCCGCGGAGGCGGGAATCCAGTCAGCTGATCAAGAAAAGAAAGGATTCTGGTCAAGCCAGAATGACGAGAAAGTTACATTAATTTCGTTAGCCCGAAAGGAGTTTAAAACCCATCCCGTTATGGCCGAGGATTTTTCTAAAAGCAAGTATCTGGAACGAATTTTAGGCAAACTAACCGACGAGAGGCCGAAAACCTACGAAGATTTAGTAGCGACAAAGGGAGTGGGGCCGAAAACTATTCGGGCATTGTCGCTCGTTTCGGAAATTATTTATGGTGCTGATGCTTCCTATGAAGATCCGGCTCGCTACAGTTTTGCCCACGGTGGCAAAGACGCGACACCGTATCCGGTAGACAAGGAGACTTACGATAAAACGATAAATACTCTGCAGGAGGCGGTCAAGAAAACCAAAATTAATCCTTTAGAAAAGGAAAAAATATATAGGCGGCTATCGCCTTAATTTTCAATTTCCAATTCACAATTTCCAAACAATTTTTAAGCATCAATGATCAAAAAGTCATTCTGGCGTGATCCAGAATCTTTCCCCTTCCTGTGATTAATCTTTTGGTACACTAGACTAGTCTAGTGTACCAGTTGACCGGTATGTCTGTACTTGCGTGGAATCTGTTTTCTCCTACTAATTGACGAATGGTGCCAATCTTGCGAATAAGCTCAAAGGGATTAGATGACTTAACGGGAGTAATTGGCAAGATTGGTATGATTGGTACATTGGTAGGCTCCTGATATAATGAATTTATGGAAAAGACCGCGCTGGAAATTGTTAAGGATTTAAAAGACAAAGGTTTTGAGACATACTTTGCCGGCGGTTCGGTTCGCGATATTTTGCTTGGTAAAACTCCCAAAGATTACGACATTGTTACCTCGGCAAAGCCAGAGGAAATTGAGGACATTCTGGAGCATACCATTCCGATCGGCAAAAAGTTTGGTGTCATCTTGGCCGTCAAAAACGGCCATAACTTTGAGGTAGCGACATTTAGAAGCGATGCTGCCTACACCGATGGGCGCCGGCCGGATGCAGTCTTCTTCACCGATCCGAAAGAAGATGCCATGCGCCGCGACTTTACCATCAATGGCATGTTTTATGACCCGGTTGCAAAAAAGGTTTTAGATTTTGTCGGCGGACAGGAAGATCTAAAGAAAAAAATTTTACGCTTTATCGGCGATCCGCATGAGCGGATTGTCGAGGACAATCTGCGCCTGCTTCGGGCTATCAGATTCAAAAATGAATTGGAATTGGATTATGCGCCGGGAACATTTGAAGCTATCGAAAACAACGCCGGATTAATTCAAAACGTTTCGGCGGAAAGAATTCAGGAAGAGCTAACCAAGATTTTAACCGGCAAAAACCCGGGGCAGGCTTTCCGGGAAATGTCGGAAACAGATGTTTTAAAGATTATTTTGCCGGAATTGGAAGCGCTAAAAGGTGTCAGGCAACCGGAAAAATACCACAAAGAGGGAGATGTCTTTGAGCACACTCTCGAATCCATCGATGCATTGCCGGAAAATCCGTCAAAAGAGCTGGCTTGGGCGGTACTCTTGCACGACATCGGCAAACCGGAAACATTTTCCGTTGACGATCGCATACGGTTCAACGGTCATGCGGAAAAAGGAGCGGAAATGACGGGCGAGATTGCCAAACGGCTCAATTTTTCAAACGAAATGACTGTAAATGTCAAATGGCTGGTCACCCATCACATGATGTTTGGTGGCTTTGATAAAATGAAGAAAACCCGCCAAGCACACTGGATACATCAGCCGCTTTTTGGCGAACTGCTAGAGTTGTTACGCGCTGACATTTTAGGCACCAAACCAAAAGATTTAAGTATGTATAACGAGCTTAAAGGATTGATGGACAAAAAAGAGCTGCTTTTGCCCAAGCCCGAGACGCTTTTGACCGGAAAAGAGATTATGGACGAGTTTGGCATTAGCCAGGGCCCGGAAATCGGTAAAATTTTAGATGTTGTCTATCATGCGCAGATGGAGGAGAAAATTCACACAAAAAAAGAAGCGCTGGAACTAGTGAAGAAATTATTAAAAGCGTAGTTTTTTCGTCATTCTGGCTTGTCCAGAATCTATCTAAATAGATAAAAATAGATTCTGGATCCCAGCCAAAAGCGGGCAGGCAAGTCCGAAATGACAAGCCGCATTGATTTCGTTGAAATTTTGGTCATATTCAGCTATAATATACGGGTTCGCGGGTATAGTATAATGGCTATTATGCCACCCTTCCAAGGTGGAGATACGGGTTCGATCCCCGTTACCCGCTCCAGAAAATTAGGAAATTTTATATGCGCCCTTAGCTCAGTTGGATTAGAGCGTCTGGTTTCGGCCCAGAAGGTCGGGGGTTCGAGTCCCTCAGGGCGTACCAAAATAATTGACAATTATTAATTCAAAATGCGCAAAATAATTGTTAATTGTGCATTGTAAATTGTGAATTATTATCGTGGCGGTCATAGTGTAACGGTTAACACGAGAGGTTGTGGTCCTCTAGATTCGGGTTCAATTCCCGATGATCGCCCCAAGGATAAGCATTATAAAAGAGACCTCATTTGAGGCTCTTCTTGTGTTAAAATATTTCTATGAAATTAGAAGATTTAACTTGGAAGGAAGTCGGAGATTATCTGAAGAAAAAGGATAGTCTGATTATTCCTATTGGAACTTGTGAACAACATGGAAAACACCTTCCTCTAAATACAGATACATATGTCACTGAAAAAATTGCTGATTTTTTATCTGAGCAAACGGGTATTCTCGTCGCTCCAACTATAAACTATGGTGTAAATTTTTGGGTCGATAAAGATAAGTCAGGGACTGCAAATGTAGATGGCGATATTCTAACTGAATATATGGCCTCAATTCTTGAATGGTGGAAGCTGCAAGGTTTCAAAAATTTCTTTGCTCTAAGCGCTCACGGAGAGCCAAAACACTTGGAAGCAATTAAGAAGTCAGACTCAAACGTGAAGCTTATTAGCCTTTATGATTTGAATATTAAGGATATCCTTGAGAAACAAGGGGGAGTTTATCACGCCTGTGAGGGTGAAACCTCAGTAATGCTGTATTTGATGCCTGAATCAGTCCAGATGGATAAAGCAAAAGATTTAGACATTGATAGTGATGAGTTAGAGGATTATGTAAAAAACCCTAAAACTAAGGGCAATTATGATGGGCCAGTTGGATTTCCAACATTTGCCACCAAGGAAAAGGGAGAAAAGATATTTGACAGTATGAAGAAAAACGCCCTATCTTGGATTGAGAGCGAGTAACATCATTTCAGTTCTGACATCCCAAACCACAGAAATCACCGATTTCCCGGTGGATTTTTATTTTGTAAAAATCATTTTAGATTTCCTATTTATTTTAGGTTTGAAGATTCTAGAATGAATGCTATAATCCAAACAAACTAAAGGAGGAAAAATGAAAAAATTATCAATGATCTTGGCGGCAATCTTTGTCCTATCGCTATCTTCTGGTGTGGCTCTGGCGGCAACCGGCAGCGACTCTTTGCCAAATCCCGGCTTGACACCGGACAGCCCGTTCTATTTTCTTGAAGAGTGGATGAATTCTATCAGTATGTTCTTCACATTTTCAAAAGATGCCAAAGCGCAGAAAGCATTGAGTATTGCCGATGAGAAATTGGCTGAAGCTAAGAAAATGGCGGAAAAGGGAGACCAAAAAGCAGAGGATGTTGCCGAGAAAGCATATGAGAAATACATGGACGAAGCTACTCAAGATGCCACCGAAGCCAAGGCGGAGGGTAAAACGAATGCACTTGAGCAGATTCAGGACGCGACAGCTAGGCATGAAGCAACTATGCAGAAGGTTTTAAGTCAAGTCCCGGAACAGGCTAAAGATTCCATTCAGCATGCGATAGACGAAAGCGCCAAAGGCCACGAAAATGCCATGGAAGCGATAAGCGGCGAGAAAAAGGATCAAAAAGAGCAACCGGAGGTATCAGAACCAAAGGAGAAACCGGAACAGCCGGGAAATTCAGAAAAACCGGAACAGTCGGGGAGTGCAAACGGGCGGTAAAACAAATTCAATTCATTAAAAAAATCACCGAGCAATCGGTGATTTTTGTTATGTTTTTGTGTTAAAATTATTTAATGGAAATAGAAAGTAATGAATTTGACCCCAATAAGTTTGAGGAATGGGAAACTAGACAGAAAGAAGACAAGCGGGTTAAGAATCAGAAAAGGGCTAGGGGTTTATTTAGGACTATTTTTGAAATACTTATAATCATCATTGCATTTCCAGTACTTTTGCCATTTTGGGGTCTTTATTGGCGTCTTCGCACAACAGCAGACAATCCAGAAAGTTTCTTCCATTTTCAAACTAAATCAAAGATTATAGCCGGTTGCATACTTGTGCTTGTGTTTACATTATCTTTGATCATTGCATTTCAAACCGATCCTACCGTTAAACTCGAGAATCTACACAATGGCCAGAAGATTTCAGCCAACTTCTCGCTCAAAGGGAAGGTTATACCAACTACGACAACGATAGTAATAAACGAACATCTTGCAGATAAAGATAGGGATGGTAATTTTACCTTTGATTATTTTGATTATCGAATGGATCAATCTTTTATACCAGAAAATGAAAAAAAATATTATACTCGAGGCAACAATATTATAAAAATTGAGTTAGATAATTTTGGGCGGAAAAAAACAATAATCAAAAATGTAATTATCGAATAATTTTCTAAAGTCATTACGATTCATAAAAGCATTGACATAAGAACTAAAGAGTTAAAGAGGGAAGTGAAAATGAATATAATCGAAACGAAAAAGCTGACTAAATACTACGGCAAGGCGCGCGGCATCGTTAATGTCGACATGAAGGTCGAGGAAGGCGAGATTTACGGCTTCATCTGGCCGAAAGGCACCGGCAAGTCGACTACCATCCGCACGCTTTTGGGCTTAATCAAGCCGACGAGCGGCAGCGCCACGATTTTTGGCAAAGACATCACAAAATACGGCTCTGAGATTAAAGAAGAGATCGAATATCTGCCGTCGGAGGTGTTCTACTACAACGGCATGAAGGTTATCGACCTTTTGAAATACTCAGCTAGCTTTTATAAAAATGGACAGGTCTATTTTTAGCGAATATCCTTGCGACACATCGTGTCATTCAGATATTTACTAATCAGCTGAGTAATTATCATTGGCTGGTACATTAGCTAAGTCATCTTCATTGCATTTTGTGAAATTGCCATCCGTATTCACGATATTATCCGCTCTCTCCGCCGTTATGACCCATAGCTTATAGCTCTCTCCATTGTTAACAGTTGAATAGCAAACATCGGCATTAGCAGAACCTGCCGGAGTATACCAAGGAAAATTATTAGGTAAAAAAGTCCTCAATCTTGGATTAGAAATTGGATCGTAATTAGCATTCGGCGAACCAACATCATATGCGCTTGTCATTGTAAACCACCTAACATAATGATTGTTTTTTGCATAATAAGCTTCTAGCGCCGCTTTTATGGTCCGAGCATCATTTCTAAGCCGCGTGTCTAATGCCTGCGTTCTGGCAATGGTGATAGCACCAACGACTAATGTCGCTAAAACGGCTATAATTGCCATTACCACTACAACTTCAATTAGAGTAAAACCTCGTTTCCCAAGATATCTTTTCGGATCCAAGTAGATAACATTATTTCTTCTTTTCATAACCCCCTTATGGTTACATTTATATCGTATCAGATTTAAGGAAAAAGTTAATCAGGATTTTTTCATTTGAAAATATCTATTATAGGAACTATTATTATTTTAAGGGGATTAACTAATGCGGGGGTGAAAATGAATGTGATTGAAACAAGAAAGCTGACTAAATATTACGGCAAGGCGCGCGGCATCGTTGATGTCGATATGAAGGTAGAGGAGGGCGAGATTTATGGCTTCATCGGGCCAAACGGCGCCGGCAAGTCGACTACCATTCGCACGCTTTTGGGCTTAATCAAGCCGACCGGCGGCAGCGCAACGATATTTGGCAAAGATATCACAAAGTATGGCCCCCAAATCAAGCAGGAAGTCGGTTATCTGCCTTCGGAGGTGTTCTACTACGACGGCATGAAGGTTATCGACCTTTTGAAATACTCGGCCAGTTTCTACAAGAAAGATAAGAAATTGATCGAAAAACGCACCCAGGATTTGGCTGAAACGCTTGACCTTGACCTTAAGAAAAAAATCGACGATCTCTCATATGGTAATAAAAAGAAAGTCGGTATCATCCAGGGGCTCCTGCATCAGCCGAAACTTATTATTCTTGACGAGCCGACCGGAGGGCTTGATCCTCTCATCCAGCAGAAGTTTTTCAATTTGCTAAAGGAAGAAAATGAAAAAGGCGCTACTATACTTTTCTCATCCCACATCTTGAGTGAAGTCCAGAAAATGTGCGATAAAGTTGCCATTATCAAAGAAGGCAAGATTATAAAGACCGAGAAAATCAGCGATCTTCTTGAGAATCAAACCAAAAGATTCAGGATTGAGACAGCCATGAAGGCGGACAAGAAAGATTTCGCCATCAAGGGAGTCGACGATTTGTCGATTACGGATAACTCTGTAACTTTCCTTTTTAGAGGCCATTTAAATGACATTATGCGTGAAATTGCCAAGCTGGATCTAGCTAACATTTCCATCGAAGAGCCGGA